>NZ_JBIVVI010000857.1:0-4065 GCF_044757675.1 Kitasatospora sp. NPDC091257 | reverse complement strand
GTGTTCGTGGCCAACCCGCGCGGCTGGGCCACTCCCCTGGGCTACCCGGCCCAGGACGAGGAGTTCCGCACCGCCTGCGCCGAACAGGGCGTCCCGGCCTGGGTGCACGCGCCGTACCTGATCAACTTCGGCTCGGACAACCCGGCCACCCGCGAACGCTCCGCCGAGTCGCTGCGGCACTCGCTGCGCCGCGGCCACGCCATCGGCGCGCTCGGCGTCGTCCTGCACACCGGCTCGGCGGTCGGCACCGCGCCCGGCGGCGGCTCGCGCCGGGCCGAGGCGATGGCGCAGGTCCGGACGGACGTCCGGCCGCTGCTGGAGGAGCTGGACGGGCTGGGCGACGACGCGCCCTGGCTGCTGCTGGAGCCGACGGCGGGCCAGGGCAGCTCGCTCTGCTCGCGGATGGAGGAGCTGGCCGCGTACATGGCGGCGCTGGAGCATCACCCGAAGGTGGGAGTCTGCCTGGACACCTGCCACGCCTTCGCCGCCGGGCACGACCTGGCGGAGCCGGGCGGGGTGACGGCCGCGCTGGACGCCCTGGCCGCCGCGGCGGGTCCGGGCCGGCTGCGGCTGATCCACGCCAACGACTCCGAGGACGTGGTCGGCGCCCGCAAGGACCGGCACGCCAACATCGGCGCCGGGATGATCGGCGCCGAGCCGTTCCGCGAGCTGTTCGAGCACCCGGAGACGGCCGGGGTGCCCCTGGTGGTGGAGACCCCGGACCGCAAGCACGGCGGGGACGGCACCGGGCACGCGATGGACATCGCGGTGCTGAAGGAACTGCGGGACCGGGCGGCGGTCCGCGGCCCCGGAACCCGTCCGACGGACCTGCGGGAGCCGGCCGCCGCGGGACGGCCGTGAGCCCGGAGACCGACGGGCGGCCTCCGGGCTCGGGGGGCGGGGATCAGCAGCCGCAGTCGCTCTCGCTGTGCTCGGAGTAGTTGAACCAGGTGGCGTGCGGGCCGACCAGGCCGACGCCCGCGGAGCCGGACTCCAGGTGCTGTCCCTCCGACTGCGTCGGAGCGAAGCCCCCCGCCATGGCCGAGGTCGGGACCGCCACCACGGCACCGGCCACGGCGACGATCACGGCGAGCTTGCGGATCTTCCCACGAAGCGACATCTGATGTCCTTTGGTTCGTCTCTGGTCCTCAACCCGCGCCCCCGACCGGCCTGTTCGGCCGCCCGACGGGCCGGGCGGCGCCCCACCGGGGGCGCCGCGCCAACGTTGGCACACGAACGCGCGGCTTCGGGCGCACGCCGCAACCGGGCTGAGGCGTTCGGGTGAGGCAACTCCCCCGGCCGGGCGAATCCGGGCGTACGTCGAGGAATGCGGGCGTACCCGCGTCAATCCGGTCGAACGGCCGGACGGAGGGGGCCGGACGAGTACCCGTCCGGCCGCCCCGCGGCCGCAAGTCTTGCGGCGATGGACCGGGCGAACTGAACAAATCCCGGCGATTTGGTGCAAGGTGCAGCCCGGTCCGAGCATGAACGGTCGCTCCATGACGCTCCACCGAGCGCGAGCACCAGCAGGAGCAGCACCACGAAAGGCGCACCACCCTCATGCAGACCAGTCCCGCCGCACCCCGGCAGGCGACCCGACCGAGCGGCCCGGAGACCCCGGGGCCGGTCGGCTCCCCGCCGGACGGCCCCGCGCCCCGGACCACCGGCCGCCGTTTCGGGCTGCCGACCGCCACCGCCCTGGTGATGGGAAACATCATCGGCGGCGGCATCTTCATGATCCCCGCCGCCGTGGCCCCGTTCGGGACGGTCAGCCTGGCCGCCTTCGGAGTGCTCACCGTGGGCGCGATCGCGCTGGCGCTGGTCTTCGGGCAGCTCGCCCGCCGCAACCCGCGCACCGGCGGGCCGTACGTCTACGCCCGCGAGGCCTTCGGGGACTTCGCCGGCTTCCTGTCCGCCTGGTCGTACTGGATCACCACCTGGGTCAGCAACGCCGCGCTCGCCGTGGCCGCCGTCGGGTACCTGGACGTGCTGCTGCCGCTCCACCACTCCATCCCGCTGGAGATCACCGCCGCGCTGGCCTTCCAGTGGCTGCCGGCCCTGGCCAACCTGGCCGGCACCCGCTACGTCGGGGCCGTCCAACTCGTCTCCACCGTGCTGAAGTTCATTCCGCTGCTGCTGGTCTCGGTGGGCGGCCTGTTCTTCTTCGACCCGAAGAACCTCGGGCCCTTCGACGCCACCGGCCACGGCTGGGCGGGCGGCATGACCGCCGCCGCGGCGATCCTGCTGTTCAGCTACCTGGGCGTGGAGTCGGCCGCGATGAGCGCCGGCAAGGTCCGCGACCCGGAGCGCAACGTCGGCCGGGCCAGCGTGCTCGGCACCACCGGTGCGGCGGTGGTCTACCTGCTCGGCACCATCGCGGTGTTCGGCACCGTGGCGCACCAGCAACTCGTCCACTCCGCCGCGCCGTTCTCGGACGCCGTGGACGCCATGTTCGGCGGCGGCTGGGGCGGCACGGCGATCGCCGTCGCCGCGCTGGTCTCGATGACCGGCGCCCTCAACGGCTGGACCCTGCTCTCCGCCCAGGCCCCGTACGCGGCCGCCAAGGACGGCCTGTTCCCGGCCGCCTTCGGCAAGGAGCGGCGCGGGGTGCCGACCTTCGGCGTGCTGGTCGGCGTGGCACTGGCCTCGGCGCTGACCGTGGTCAACTTCGCCAGCGGCGCGAAGGGCGCCTTCGACATGCTGGTGCTGGTCACCACCTTCACCGCCACCGTGCCGTACCTGCTCTCCACCGCCGCCCAGCTGTACTGGCTGGTGCGCGGGGCGGGCGAGAAGGTCGACCGCGGGCGGCTGGTGCGCGACGCCGTCCTCGGCCTCGGCGCCTTCGCCTTCTCGCTCTGGCTGCTCGCCGGGGCCGGCTACGCCGCCGTCTACCAGGGCGTGCTGTTCCTGTTCGCGGGCATCCTGGTCTACGTCTGGATGGCGGGCCGCCGCCGCGACTGAAACCCCCGGCGGCAGCCGGAAAACCGGACACACCACCCCGAACCCCCGTGACGCGCGCCGGACTTGTCCGGTGCACGTCCGATGTGCACGAGGATTTCACTTCCCGGGTCTACCCGCGTAGGTGACCGGATCGCCACACTGGCGCACGCAATTCAGCAGTTCTTCCGATCTGATGATGGAGCGTCCGCCATGGCCCCCACCGCACCCGTGCGCCGGTTCCTGTCCTGCATACCGGCTGCCGCCGCCCTCGCCGCCGCGACCGTGCTCACGGCCGGCACCCCCGCCCAGGCCGCCCTGCCGACCCCGATCTCCGCGGCCACCGCCCGCAGCTACCTCGCCGCGATGCCCGCCACCGCGGAGACCCACGGGGACACCTACGACCGCACGCTGTTCCCGACCTGGATCACCATCAGCGGCACCTGCGACACCCGCGAGTGGGTCGTCAAGCGGGACGGCAGCAACGTCGCCACCGACACCTCCTGCAAGGCGACCAGCGGCAACTGGTCCTCGCCGTACGACGGCGCGACCACCACCAACGCCTCCTCCTTCGACGTCGACCACCTGGTGCCGCTCTCCGAGGCCTGGGCCTCCGGCGCCTGGGCCTGGACCACCGCACAGCGCCAGGCCTTCGCCAACGACGTCACCCGCCCCCAGCTGCTGCTGGTCTCCGCGAGCAGCAACCGCTCCAAGGGCGACCGCGACCCGGCCGAGTGGCTCCCCCAGGCCTCCTACCGCTGCACCTACGCCCGCGCCTGGGTGCAGGTGAAGCAGTACTACGGCCTGGACGTGGACAGCGCCGAGAAGACCGCGCTCACCGGCATCCTCGCCAACTGCTGAGCCGAGAACCCCTGCGGCCCGGCGCTCACCCCGCGCCGGGCCGCAGTGCCGAGCACGGGTGCGGCGGTGGTGCCGGACGGGCGCGGCGGTGGTGCCGGGCGGCTCGACACGCTCAGTCGGTCGAGTCGGCCGGGAAGTCGACCGGGTAGGCCTCGGCGAAATCGGCCGAGCGGGCCACCTCGCGCCACCTGGTGTCCTCCTCCAGGAGCCGCCGGTCCAAGGCGATCGAGCCCTCGACGGCGTTGACCCCGAGCGGCAGGTGGTGGG
>NZ_JBIVVI010000856.1:0-4070 GCF_044757675.1 Kitasatospora sp. NPDC091257 | reverse complement strand
GGTGTGCTCTCCGTATGTGAGGGTGTTACGGCCGGGCGCGGGCACGGGGGGCGGGGGGGGGGGCGGCGGCCGTTCCCGGCGCGACGGACCTGCCGGCCTGCGGGCCTCGCGGCGCGCGGGCGTCGGCGGCTCGGGTCGAAGGGTCGGCCGGCGTACGGGCCGACCGGTTTTACGGGCTCACAGGAACAGCCTTACCCCGAACGGCTCACGAGGTCTTCGACAGCGACCAGTTCTGGTAAGGGCTGCCGCTTCGCCTGTCGCGGCTCCGGCGGCCGGCCGCCGCGGTACCGCCGCGCTCCGGGCCCGGGCACCGGCGCGCCGCCGTCCGCGGTGAGGGCGGCCCCGCGGCCGGCTTCGGCGGGTGGTCGCGTCCGGGCGGCCGCGTCGGCGCACGGCTGCCGGTCGGGGCGCCGGACCGGGAGTGCCGGGCGGGCGCGGCCCGTCGCATCAGGTCGGCGGAATTCGGCGCGATCTGGCTGATGGACACCGCATGGGGTGAGCCTGCGCTCCTGCGCCGGCGGAGCCCGCCGCCCGGGTGCCCCATCGCGTTCCCTCCTCGTGCGACGACGACCCGCGCGTCCCCGCGGTGGAGGGGGCCCGGGTCTTCCGACACTCCGGAGAGCGGGAGGGGCGACCGGGAATAACAGAAACCTCTTGCAGAATTCCCCGGACGGTTCGGTTCGACGGTCCGGTTCGACGGTCCGGTTTGATCGCCGGGTTCGATCGCCCGGTTCGGCCGGACCGCGGTCGGGCACACCGGACCCGCCCGGGACGGCGGCCGGGGCACGGCGCAGGCACCCGGACTGGCCTCCACCGAGCCGAATATGACGGCTCGTCAGGCCGACCGAAGGGTCAGGCCGCGGCCTTCACCGGCTCCACCCCGAAGGCCGCCACGCCCACCCCGGAGCGCACCGCCGCGCCCGCTCCGGGTCGCACCGCCTCCACCGCGCCGGCGCCGCAGCCCCCGTGCAACCGGGCCAGCCCGGCCGCCAGGACGACCCGGTCCCCGGCGAGCCAGAGCCGCAAGGCCGCGGAGAGCGCGGCGCTGGCCGGCCCGGCCGCGGGACCACCGGTCCGTACGAGCCGCTCGCCGAGCAGCGGCAGCAGGTCCGCGACCGGCGCGGGCAGCCACAGGGTGAGCGCGAAGGGTGCCGGCCTGGCCAGAACGCGCAGCAGCGGCAGGCCGCAGGCGTCGTCGTGCAGTGCGGGGATGACCTCCAGCAGCCCGTCCACCGCCACCTCGGAGACGTCGCCGCCGTGCCCGCGCGCGAGGTCGCGCAGCAGTGCCCGCTCGGCGGCGGTGATCCGGACGGTCAGCATGACCTCGTCGCAGTCCATGGTCCCGGCCCCTGTCGTGGAGAGTTCGTGGTGTGGTCGTTGCGTCGTGGTGTCAGTCCTGTGCCAACAGGGTTCCTGCCCCGATCCGGCCGTCCGATACCGGCGCTATCAGGCCGTAGTGGCCGTCGAAGCGGCGGTAGAGCACCCGCGCCCGGTGGTCGCCGGGGTCGGTCCAGCCGACGAACGGGCGACCGGTGAGCCAGAGCCGGCGGGCCGCCTCGGCGAGGTCGAGCGGGGGCATCGCGCTGGTGCCCGCGGCGCACAACTCCGGCGTGCCGCCCGGCGAGCAGCGGTGGACCAGGCCGTCCCGGCCGGTGGCGGCGTCCGCGAAGAGGTGGAACCGCCGGTCGAGGGCGAGCAGTTCGAGCACGGCCTGCTCGGGGCTGCGGCGGGCGGGCACGACCGCCTTGTGCCGGGCGATCCGCCGCTGGGCGAGCGGGCGGTCGGCGAACTGCGGGCGGTAGGCGCTCTCGTACGCGGCGGCGAAGCCGATGTCGCCCTGCTCGCGCAGTCGGACGGCCCGGCCGGCCAGCGTGCCGAGCACCAGGTCGACGGACTCCCGTGCGGTGCCGGTGGCCAGCTGCACCCGGACCGGTCCGACGCCCGCCAGTTCGACGTCCGCCTGGGCCAGCGCGGGCCGGGTCACCGACCGGTTGCGCGAGCGGGTCAGCCGCAGTCGCAGCGCGCGGGTGTCGGGGCCGAGCGCCGTGGCGGTGGCCAGCGCCCGGGCCCGGGCGTACTCGGCGTCCTCGCGGGGCAGCTCGCCGCGGATCTCCACCCGGACGTCGAGGGCCGGCCGGTGGCGCAGACGGGTCATCAGGTTCCTCCTTCTTCGCATCCATGCTGTCCCTCGCACGCCCGTGCGGCGAGGGTCCAAAGACCCTGCCTCGCAGGCAAGCCGCGGACCACCCGGACGGACGCATCCGCGCAGGTCAACACGGAGTTTCGAGCACGCACGAAAGGGTCGATCCACTCGGCCGTTGGAGTGATCCCCGCACATTCGGCGCAACGCTCGGGAAACCGGCGCGTTTGCTCAACGTGCGCCCTCCCGCCGGGGGCGCGCGCGGGGCCCGCGCTGGGCGGTCCCCCGGCTCCCGGCCGGCCCGCCGTTGCCGCCCGGCATCGCCCGCACCGGCCACTCTGGTTGAGAGGTAGTGTCATGTCCCTGCTGACCGAAACGCGGAAGCTGATCGTCCCCCCGAGAACCGTTCCCGGCCCGTCCCCGCTGGCCCGCGCCGCCGTCCCGCCGCTGGCCCCCGGTGCCCTGCCCGGCCTCGGGCACGCCGGCGCCCTGCTGCGCGACCCGCTCGGCTTCCTCGGTTCGCTCGCCCGCCACGGCGGGGTGGTCCGCATCCGGCTCGGACCACGCACCGTCTGCGTGGTCACCGACGCCCGGCTGGTCCACACCCTGCTCGTGGCACTGGCCCACGACTGCCCGCGCGGGGCCGTCCAGGACACCCTCAGGACGGCCTTCGGCGACGGCCTGCTGATGTCCGAGGGCCAGGCCCACCGCGACCGCCGCCGGATCATCCAGCCGGCCTTCGGTCCGGACCGGATGGGCGAGTACCTGGCCGTGATGCAGCAGGTCACCGAGGAGCGGGCCGGACGCTGGCGCCCCGGGCAGGTCCTCGACGTGGCCAAGGAGATGAACCACCTGGCGCTGGAGATCGTCACCCGCACGCTGTTCGACGCCCGGCTCAGCGAGGACGCCACCGTCGCGTTCCACCGGGCGCTGCCGGACCTGGTGAAGGGCCAGATCGTCCAGTCCCTCTACCCGAACCCGGCGCTCGCCCGGCTGCCGCTGCCCGTCAACCGGCGCTTCGACGACGCCGTGCGGGTGCTCAACCGGGTGGTCGACCAGGCCGTCAAGCGCCGCGCCGCGACCACGGGCCCCGGAGCGGGCCGGCGCACCCTGCCCGCCCTGCTGCGCGCCGCGACCGACCCGGCCACCGGGCGCCCGCTCACCGAGGCCGACGTGCGGTCCGAGGCGATCACCATGTTCGGCGCGGGCACCGAGACGGTCTCCACCACGCTCACCTGGCTGCTGGACGAGCTGCTGCGCCACCCCGAGGTGGAGGCCCGGATCCTCGCCGAGCTCGACGAGCACCTGCCCGCGGGCACCGTCCCCACCCCGGAGGCACTGGCCCGGCTCACCTACACCCGCAGCGTCACCCAGGAGGTGGTGCGGCTGCACGCGCCGAACGCCTTCCTGATGCGCACCGCCCGGGTGCCGGTCGAGCTCGGCCCGTACCGCGTCCCGGCCGGCACCGAGCTGCTGTACAGCCTCACCGCGCTGCACCGCGACCCGGTGCGCTACCCGGAGCCGATGAGCTTCCGGCCCGAGCGCTGGCAGGACCGCGGCGGCTCCGGGCGGCCGTCCTTCCTGCCGTTCGGGGCGGGCAAGCACAAGTGCATCGGCGAGGCCTTCGCCTGGGCGGAACTGACCGTCGCGGCCGCGACGATCCTGCGCCGCTGGCGGCCGACGGCGGTGCCGGGCGCGCGGGCCCGCGAGGTGGTGTGGACGACGGTCCAGGCGCACGGCCTTCGGGTGCGGCTCGCGCCGCGCGGCGCGCGCTCCCCACGCGGGCGCACCGCGGCGGCCTCCCGAGAGGGCGATGCCGCATCCTCACCGGGGGCCGCAGTGCCCTCCTCGCACGGTGAGCCGCCGCCGGTCCGGTGTCCCTTCACCGGCACCGCCTCCACGACCGGCCCCACGACCGGCCCCACGACCG
>NZ_JBIVVI010000855.1:0-4079 GCF_044757675.1 Kitasatospora sp. NPDC091257 | reverse complement strand
CGTGGTGCTGGGGGCCGGCCCGGTCCGGCGGACCGTGGGCCGACCGAGCCGGTCGAGGCCGACCAGCCGCGGTGGCTCGGGCACGACGGCGTTGCGCGGCTTCGGAAGTGCTGCCTTGGGTGTCGTCGCCGCCTTGCCGCCGGGGGCGGGCCGGGGCCCGGGCACCGGCCCGGCGGGCTTCGCCGGGGTACCGCGTCCGTCCCTCGCCGGCTTCGCGGGCGTCGGCGCCTGTGCGGCCCGCAGGGAGCGGTCGCGCAGCAGTTCGTCCCGGCGCTGTTGTTCCTCGAAGTCCCGCTGGCCGGCCGAGGTGAGGGGTACGGCGTGACCGGTGGTGACGGCGTCCTCCTCCCAGAAGTCCCGCCAGTGGCGGGCCACCTGGCCGCGGGAGCCCGCGAAATGGCAGGCCAACGCGGCGCCGGTGCCCAGCCGGGAGAACAGTTCGGCCGGGGCGGAGAGGAACAGGGCTTTGGCCGACCGGTCGATGTGCGCGCCGATGGGGATCTCCAGCGGCTCGCGGTCCTTGCCCGGGTCCGCCCGGACGCGCAGACCCGGCAGGACGCGCACCTCCAGGCTTGCGAGCCACGCCCAGCCCGTGAAGGACTCGGCGGCCGCCGGCTCGTCCCGGACCAGACGGTCCTGCAGAGCGGTGACGGCCCGCCGGAAGCTCCCGGTGAGACCGGAATCGGGTACCGCCGTGTCGGGTTCGACGGCCTCGGCCGAGGCCAGGTCCAGCTGCTGCACGCCGAGCGGGCCCAGCAGCCCGGCGAACTGCTCCGCGTCACCGCCCGGCTGCCAGATCGGGACGCGGTCCGCCAGGGCCAGTTCGACCGACCGGTGGGCAGCCACGGCGTAGACCGAGTTCTGCTGTTTGATCCATCCGGCGCTGGTCCACAGCGGCAGCCAGCGCAGCTTCTCCCTCAGACCCGGCGCGATGCCGGCACCCGCGCCGCCGACCAGCCTGTTCAGCGACCGCAGCGCCTCCAGCATCAGCCGCTCCCCGTCCCCTCCCGTCGAGGATCCGTCGGCGGCGAGCTCCTTGAGGGCCTCGACCAGGTCCTCGGGCCCCGGCTCCCCGATCCCCAGGACCTGCCAGAGCGGCAGCAGCTCGGGCCCGGGCGGGACGAAGGCGCGCAGGCCGTACAGGATGGCGGTGCCCCGGAAGCAGTCCTCGGGACGGCGCCAGCCGAGGTCGGTGAGGACGAGGGCGTCATCGCCCCGCAGCGCCGCCGTCACCCGCTTCTCGACCTGCGCACGAGCGGTGTCCGCCGTGCGTTCCGTCAGCCGCCTGGCGAGCGCGCGGTAGACCAGGTAGACCTCGGTCCTCAGTGCCTCCGCCGAGTCTCCGGTGCCCAGCGGCCGCTTGCGCAGCCGCCGGAGGCGGTCGATCAGCTGGGGGACGTCGGGGTCGCCGACCACTCCCAGGGCCGCGAGCACGTCGGCACGGTTGGCCAGCACGTGCTGGAGCTCCGCGTGCACGTAGTTCGGCTCGTCCTGTCCGTAGAGCGCTTCGGCGTCGGGGGTGCGCAACTGGAGGTGGCCGGGGCGGCACAGGTTGCCCTTCTCGTCCTCCAGCCATGCGCTGTCCCGCAGGTTCCAGACCCACAGCGCGGGAACGGAGCCTTTCACGGTCCAGCCGTGATAGGCCGTGGCGGCCTCGACCGTCGCCTCGGGGCCGGTGATCAGCTTGGCCAGGGAATGGAGCAGCGCGGCCGTACGCCGCCGCCGCTCGTCGACGTTGCGCTCCGCGGTGATGTCCTTGACGACCCGTTCGAGGTCCTGCGAGGCCCTGTCATCCAGGGTGTGCGTGGCCCTGAGCCGCTGCACCGCTTGGGTGCGTGTCCGGGAGGACAGCCAGTGGTCGTGGGGCAGTCCTGCCCTTGTGTCGCGGGACCGGTCGTACTTCTTCACCCCCAGCACGACCGGGGCGAGCCGGGGAGTGTCCGCCACGCCCAGCAGACGGAGGAAGGCCGTGGGACTCAGACCACCGCTCCGCGAGACGGGCAGAAGCGTCTTGGCGTAGGAGCGGTGCGCCCAGAGGAGCCCCGGGGTCCTGTGCGCGGCGGTCGCGAACCGGTCGCTTCCTGTGCTCTCCAACGACCGGGGGAGATAGAGCCGGTCCGGCATCGCCTGGCAGGCATTCTCTTCCCCGTTCGCCCCGTACTGGTACGCGTCGAGCCGCACGGTCCGGCCGACTCCCGGGCCCAGGCGCTCGCGCTCCGCGGCCGGGAGTTCGGCCAGGGCCCGTTGGAGCAGGACCAACCGGTCGGTCGCGGAGATGTCGGTGGCGGGCAGACGACCGCCGGTGCTCCCCAGGTGCGCGATGCGGCGCAGGACGGCCGCGGTGTTGTCACGGCGGACCAGATAACCGCTCCTGCTCAACCAGCCGGTTACCCGCCGGGCCGCGTCGTCGTCGCTCCAGTAGGCGGGATGCAGGTCCCGGAGGATGCCCAGCGGATCCAGCAGTCCTGTTCCCCGACGATCGGCGAACAGGTGCTCGTACGGCGCGAGCCGCTGGCCGTCGGCCGTGGCCAGGCACGCGCGGAAGCGCATCTCGAACTCCAGGCCGGCGCGCAGGGCAACGGCGGTGAGGCGGACCGTGCGGTCGACGTCGTAGGCGGGCCGCTTGAGCAGTCCGACCGCGTCCGAGACGTCGACCTCGTCCGGGAGTTCCACCGCACCGGCGGTCCTCCAGTCGGAGAGCACCTCGCGCCAACGGCCGTCCCGGTCGCGGGCGGCGCCCGGGAAGCAGTGCTCCAGTTCCGCGAGCTGTGCGGTGTCCCGCTCCGAGACCACTCCGGTGAGCTCCTCCGCCTCGACCGCGAGGTCGGCGAGCGGGACGGCCGTCCCGTCCGGCACCGGCAGTGCGAGCGTGGCGGCCACCTTCGCCCTGGCACGCTCCAGGAACGTGCCGGCGAGGCGGTCGGGGAGCCCGGCCTTGCCATGGGCGGAGGTCTCGGCCAGGGGCAGCAGGTGCCAGGCCGACGGCTCCACCCGTTCGAGGACGTCGAGTACCGCGGCCTGCCACAGGTCGGCGACGACCGGGACCAGTGCCGAGTTCAGGATGCTCGCGGCGAAGCCCTCGCGGCTGACGATCGGGTCGAACTGCGAGTGCACCCGGGCCGAGACGGCCAGCCGGGCCACCGGCAGTCCCGCATGGACGTACCCCGTGGCCGCTCCGTCCATCGGCAGCGCCACGGCCACCGGAACGGTGGGGCCGAGCTTCTTGTGCAAGCGGCGCCACCCGGGCCGGGACGGGATCAACGTGTCGTAGACACGCCAGCGGGCGCCCCCGGTGGTCCGGGCCTCCCGCACCCGGACGGCGTGCTCCGCTCCGTCGACAGGCAGGCTCAGGGTCGTGACGTCCTGCCAGCTCAGCCGCAGGACCCTCTGCTCCCGGCCGGTGGGGTCGGCGGTCGCCACCGTGACCTGTTCGAGGTGGCGCAGGAAGAGCAGGGAGCTGTCCTGCCAGTTCTCGAACCACGCGAGGAGTTCCTCGGCCGCGAGGACCCCGGGGTCCAGCGGGATGCGGAAGACCGTCCATTCCCGCCCGGAGATGTCCGCGGGCAGGCGCGGGGGGTCGGCCGGTGCCAGGGTGATGTCGGTGAATCCGACGTGGTACGGGTGGCCGTGCACCTCCCAGGAGGTCGAGAGCATCCGCAGCGTCGTCAGGCCGATGCCGAACCGACCGGTGCTCGCGGAGTCCAGGCGCTTGCCGCTGATCCACGGCAGCCCGAGCCTCGGGATGTCGGCCAGGCGCAGGCCGCTGCCGTTGTGTGCGATCAGGAGCTCGGTCGGCAGCCAGTGGAAGCGGATCTCACGGGCTCCGGTGTCGTCGGCGTTCTGGACCATCTCGGAGAGCACCTGCAACCGGTCCGAGGAGAGCGTCTCGGCACCCTCCTGGGCGCCCTCCGCTATCTGCCGGAAGAGCCCCGGTACCTCACGGATGCCTTTGTCGAACAGCCCGATGGCGCGGGCGGCCTCCTCCGGTGTCCGCGCCTCGATGCCCGGATCGGTCTTCCCCTCCAACAGGGCCCGTACGGCCTCGGCCAGTTCATCGTCATTCCCACCCCTGGTCACAC
>NZ_JBIVVI010000854.1:0-4081 GCF_044757675.1 Kitasatospora sp. NPDC091257 | reverse complement strand
CCCTCGGAGGCGTACCGGCCCGGGGTATCCGGCGGCCTGCCGCCCGCCGGTTCCGGGCCGAAGGCCGTCGTCCGCGGGTCGTCCCCGCTACTGCGGCTGCGCGCCCGACCGGTCCCCCGCGGGCGCTCCGGTGGCTGCCTGGGCGTCCGGCACGGTGCCGGTACCCACCGGGGCGTCCGGCACGGTGCCGGTGGCCGCCGGGTCGCCCACGGCCGGGTTCGCCGCCGGGTCGCCCACGGCCGGGTTCACCGACGGGTCCGCCGCGCAGCCGCCCTGCGGGCGGACCGCCGCGAACGGCGCGTCCACGCTGCCGCAGGCCGTCTCGGGCGCGGCCGCCTTGGTGTCGAACACCTTGGGCGGGACGATCGGGCCGTCGGTGATCTCCACCCGGCTGCGGTCCAGCACCTTGACCGTGGCGGTCGGACCGGTGTTCATCGCCCAGCCGTTGCTGTCCAGCCGGTAGCCGGTGATGCCGCCGGAGACGGCCTGCCCGCTGCTGTTGCCGCAGGTGCGCGGGATGAGCACGGCGTAGTCGGTGTGGACGGCGCGCAGCGGGTCGTAGACGCAGCTGCCGGAGGGCTTGTCGTTGTAGCGCAGGTCGCCGTCGGCGTCGCGCAGGCCCATGGTCAGGTTCGGGGTGACCAGCGCCAGCCAGGGTGAGCCGTCCCGCTGGACGGTGTGCAGCGCGGCCGCGGCCCGCTGCTTGGCGAGCGCCTTGCGCTGGGCGTCGGTCCGCTTGTCGGCGCCGGGCTCGCCGTCGCCGTGCAGCCAGTCGGCCAGGCCCGGCACCGCGCGGTGCCAGCGCACCTCGTGGTCGCCGGGGCGCACCGAGGTGACCATGCCGTCGTCCCAGACCACGATCGCGTTGTCGCCGGCCATCGCGAGGTAGAGCGCCTCGGCGCCCTCGCGGCGGTAGGACCAGGCCTGCTCGCCGGTCCGCTTGTGGAAGGCCTCCAGGCCGGGGCCGACCCGCAGGTCGAGGTCGGCCGAGCTGAGCGACTCGGAGTTCACCGGTGTCGCCCCGGCGTCGCCCGGTCCCGCGACCCGGTCGCCGAACGGCACCGGCTTGTTCGCGTGCGCCGCCGCTCCGGCCGCAAGGACCAGCATCACCGCCGAGGCAGGCAGGATCGAGCGGGGGGTCAGTACACGCAGCGGCTTCCAGGACACGGCCGGAGCGTACCTTTCACCGGGCACGCGAGTCAGCCCGGTTCCGCCGTCGCCGTGTCCCGCCGGGCGTCCGCCGAGCCCCGCGCGCCCTTCCCGCACGTCCACCCGCCCACCTGCGCCGTCGGCGTTCCGGCCGCCGCGCCGGGCGTTGCGGAGCGGGCCACGGGGGCCCGACAGGACCGTTACCAAGCTGATACATGACCGCGGGTCGCCGGCCTTTGCGGCAGACGGCGTTCGATCGGCGCCCACTTTAGGGTGACATTCGGCTTTTTCGTCCCCCTTCGGGCCTACTGTCGGCGAGCGGGGCGCCACGGTCCGTCCACGCCGAGACCGTGCGCCCCGCCCACGCGACGTCCGGAGGAGAGCACCATGCGAATCGGCCGCCTGACGCTGGCCGCCGCCACCCTGCTGCTGATGGCCACGGCCAGCGTCCCGGCCGGGACGCCGTTCAGCCAGACCGAACGGCACACCCTCTCCTCCGACGCCATCGAGCCCCGCGGCGCGGCCCCCCGCCCGCCGGTCCAGCGGCCGAACCACGAGCCGCCGTTCGGTGCCTTCGTCGGTTCCTGGGACGACTACATCCCGCAGATCGGCCGGTACGCGCAGTGGCTGGGCGACGCGAACATGCAGGTCGGCCACACCTATCTGGCGGGCAACGGCTGGAGCGACATCGAGGGCGAGCCGATGGTGCTCGGCCTGTGGTCGCAGTGGCGGCAGGCCGATCCGTCCCGGCTGCTGGTGCTCGGGGTGCCCATGCTGGTGCCCAGCGAGGCGAAGGTGCCGGACGGCGAGGTCGCCGACCTGCTGGCCCAGGGGGCGCGCGGGGACTTCGACGGGCACTTCCTCAAGCTCGCGCGCCGGCTGGTCGCGCTGGGCGGCGCGGACACCGTGCTCACGCTCGGCTGGGAGATGAACGGCACCACCTACACCCACCGCTGCAAGCCCGACCCGGCCGCGTGGAAGACGTACTGGCGGCGGATCGTCGGGGTGATGCGCTCGGTGCCCGGGCAGCGGTTCCGCTTCGACTTCGCCCCCAGCCGGGGCCTGGACGCCGTCCCGTGGACCAAGTGCTACCCCGGTGACGACGTGGTCGACATCATCGGCATGGACAACTACGACCAGCCGGCGGGCGGCACCTTCGACGACTACGTGCGCGAGCCGTACGGCCTCCAGGACCAGGTGGAGTTCGCCGCCAAGCGCGGCAAGCCGGTCTCGTACCCGGAGTGGGGGCTGTTCCGCAACGGCGACAACCCCGAGTTCGTGCAGCGGATGGTCGACTGGATCCGCACCCACGACACCGCCTACCAGACCGTCACCGACTACTGTCCGCACGGCTTCTTCCAGTGCGAGCGCAATCCGCGCTCGGCGGCGACGTTCAAGCAGCTGATGTCCGGTTCGAAGGGGGCGCCGACGCCGGCACCGACGGAGGCACCGGCGCCGACGGCCACCCCGGCGACGGACGTGCCCGCGGCGCCGGGCCCGCCCGCCGTGCCGGCCGCGCCCGCCGTGCCCGGGGGCAGCACCGCGCCGAGCAGGACGGCGAGCCCGTCGGCCCGTCCGGCGAAGGGCAAGTCGACGGGCCGGCCGACGGGCGCGCCGCACGCCCGGCACTGAGCACTCAGCTGCGGCGGCGGGCCAGCAGCGCTTCCTTGAGCCGGGGGAAGCGGGTGCGCAGCTGGTGCGCCGCCGCCTGCCGGGCCCGCACCGCCCCGGCGCGGACGGCCGCCGCCGGCGCCGCCCCCGCCGGACCGAGCAGCAGCCGGTGGTTGGACAGCTGGTCCGGCCGCCAGCGCTGCTTGTACGGCTCCTGGCCGCGCAGCAGGCCGAGCACCGGGACGCCCGCGCCGACCGTCTCGTCCAACGCCGCGCTGAACAGCAGCCCGGCGATGTCCAGCCGCTCGCGCAGCACCGGGTGCGCCCCGTACATGTACAGGCCGCCGAAGGACGGGCAGAGCAGCAGCAGGTTCACCGCGACCAGCTGGCCGTCCAGGTGGAACTGGTGGACGGTGGCCCTGCCGGAGCCGACCAGTCCGGTGGTGGACTCGGTCAGGTGGCTCGCGAACCGCTCGGTGCGGTGCTCGGGCGTGACGCCGCGCGCCTGCCACTGCAGGAAGTGCAGCCGCAGCAGCCCGTCCAGCGCCTGCGGGACCTCGGCCGCCGGGGTGGAGCGGACCGTCACCCCGGCCTCGGCGATCTTGCGGAGCTTCACCCGGCTGCGCTGGGCGGTCTTGCCGGGCACCCGCTTGAGCAGCCGGTCCATCGGGACGGCCGGCAGGTACTGGCAGAGCGAGTCCCGGTAGCGGCGGCGGCTGCCGCTCCAGTGCGCGTACACCCGCTGCACCGCCGCCTCGGGGTGCACCTCGCGCAGTTCCAGCCAGTGCCAGGGGCGGGTGAGCGGGAGCGCGGCGGCGAACTCGGCGGCGGCCCGGTCGGCGCACTCGTCGTCGAGCAGGACGTCGGTGTAGTCGACCAGTCCGCCGCCGAGGCCGGTCAGGCCGCCGAACGGTCCGCCGCGGCGCACGAAGGCGCCCGCGCCGACCAGCCGGCCGTCCCGGCGGACCAGCACCACGAGCAGGCTGCCCGGGCGGCCGTAGTGGCGCCACCAGGAGCGCTGCCAGTCGGCGGCCTGGAAGAAGGTGGCGGTCCGGCAGCGGCCGGCCAGGTCGTCCCACTCCTCGGCGAGGACGTCCAGGGCGTCGTCCTCGCCGTGGAGCTCGGTGGTCCAGGCCGGCGCCGTCGCCTGGGCGGGCAGGCTGCTTCTGCGGGTCTCGGTGCTCATCGCGCGCTCCCGGCGGGCGCCTTGGCCTGGGTGGCGGGCCGGTCCTCGACGGCGGGGGCCTGCTCCTCGACGGCGGAGGGCTGTTCCTCCACCGCGTCCGATAGGAGTTGCCGGCGAACAGCTCGTTGGCCGCCT
>NZ_JBIVVI010000853.1:0-4082 GCF_044757675.1 Kitasatospora sp. NPDC091257 | reverse complement strand
GCCTGGACGTGGTGCAGAAGATCGCCGCCGCGGGCACCCTGGAGGGCTCGCCGGACGGCCACCCGATGGCCGACGTCACCTTCAACTCCGTTACGGTGGCGAAGGGTTGACCTACTCCGGGGCTCTGCGGGGGCGGCCTGCGCGCCGTCCCCGCAGGGCCCCGGACCGAAATCGCCCGGCCCGGATGCGGACAGCACCGGTCCCGGTCGCCTATGTTGGCGTTGTATAGGGTGCCCGCACCCGCCTGGCCGTCACCCTCGGCTGCAAGGCACGGCGGACGGGGACGGCGGACTCTTTCGGTCCGTCGCACATCAACTGTGGACGACGGACGCGCGCCGCCCCGGCGCGGGCGCGACGTCATGTGGAGGACGCGCTATGAGCAGCGACCCGTGGGGCCGTGTGGACGAGCAGGGCACGGTCTACGTCAGGACGGCCGACGGTGAACGCGTCGTCGGTTCCTGGCAGGCCGGCTCGCCCGAGGAGGCCCTCGCCTACTTCGAGCGCAAGTACCAGGGCATCGAGGTGGAGATCGGCCTGCTGGAGAAGCGGGTGCGCACCACCGACCTGGCCGCCAAGGACGCCCAGACCGCGCTGGAGCACCTGCGCGCCCAGGTGGTCGAGGGACACGCGGTCGGCGACCTGGAGGGCCTGGCCAAGCGGCTGGACACGCTCGCCGGCGAGATCGAGAGCCGGCGCGAGGAGCGCAAGGCCGCTCGCGCCAAGGCCCAGGACGAGGCCCGTGCGGCCAAGGAGGCCCTGGTCACCGAGGCCGAGCAGCTCGCCGAGTCGACCCAGTGGCGGGAGGCCGGGGACCGGCTGCGCGCCCTGGTGGACACCTGGAAGGGCCTGCCGCGGCTGGACCGCAAGAGCGACGACGAGCTGTGGCACCGCTTCTCGCACGCCCGCTCGGTCTTCTCCAAGCACCGCAAGGCGCACTTCGCCACCCTGGACGCCGAGCGCGAGAAGGCCCGGCAGACCAAGGAGGCGCTGGTCACCGAGGCCGAGGCGCTGTCCTCGTCCACGGAGTGGGGCAGCACCGCGGCCGCCTACCGCGACCTGATGGCGCGCTGGAAGTCCGCCGGCCGGGCCCAGCGGGACATCGAGGACGAGCTGTGGGCGCGGTTCCGCGGCGCCCAGGACGTCTTCTTCCAGGCCCGCTCCTCGGTGTTCAGCGAGCGGGACGCCGAGCAGGTGGAGAACCAGAAGCTCAAGGAGGCGCTGGCCGCCGAGGCCGAGGCGATCCTGCCGATCACCGACCTCAAGACCGCCAAGGCCGCGCTGCGCGAGGTCAACGAGCGCTGGGAGGCCATCGGCCACGTGCCGCGCGAGGTCCGTCCGAAGCTGGACGGCCGGCTGAACACGGTCGAGCGGGCCATCCGCGAGGCCGAGGACGCCGAGTGGAGGCGGTCCAACCCGGAGGCCAAGGCCCGCGCGGCCGGCATGGTCGGCCTGTTCCAGGCCAAGGCCGACAAGATCCAGGCCGACCTGGCCAAGGCCCGCGCGGCCGGCAACGCGTCCAGGACCGCCAAGCTGGAGTCCGAGCTGGCCGGCGTGCAGACCCTGCTGGAGCAGGCGCACCGGAGCCAGGAGGAGTTCAGCGGCTGACCGCCCCGAGCGCTGAACGGCGAAGGCCCCCGGGAACGCTCCCGGGGGCCTTCCGCGTACCCGCGCGCTACTTGCGGGCGGAGGTGACGCGGTAGACGTCGTACACGCCCTCGACGCCGCGCACCGCCTTGAGCACGTGGCCCAGGTGCTTCGGGTCGCCCATCTCGAAGGTGAAGCGGCTCATCGCCACCCGGTCCCGGGAGGTCTGCACCGCCGCCGACAGGATGTTGACGTGCTGGTCGGAGAGCACCCGGGTGACGTCCGAGAGCAGCCGGGAGCGGTCCAGCGCCTCGACCTGGATGGCCACCAGGAAGACCGAGGACTGGGTGGCCGCCCACTCGACGTCGATCATGCGCTCCGGCTGCTGGCTCAGCGCCTCCACGTTGACGCAGTCGGCGCGGTGCACCGAGACGCCGTTGCCGCGGGTCACGAAGCCGACGATCGGGTCGCCGGGCACCGGGGTGCAGCAGCGGGAGAGCTTGACCCAGACGTCCTCGACGCCCTTGACGATCACGCCCGGGTCGCCCTTGGCCCGGCGGCGCGCCGCGCGGCGGTTGTCGTGGGTCGGGGTGGCGGTCTCCGCCAGGTCCTCGGTCGCCCCCTCCTCGCCGCCGAGCGCCTGCACCAGCTTCTGCACGATGTTCGGCGCGGCGACGTGGCCCTCGCCGATCGCGGCGTAGAGCGAGGAGATGTCGGGGTAGCGCATCTCGTGGGCCAGGGTGACCAGCGAGTCGCCGGTCAGGATCCGCTGGATCGGCAGGCCCTGCTTGCGCATCGCCCGGACGATCGCCTCCTTGCCGTGCTCGATCGCCTCCTCGCGGCGCTCCTTGGAGAACCAGGCCCGGATCTTGTTGCGGGCGCGCGGGGACTTGACGAAGCCCAGCCAGTCCCGGGAGGGTCCGGCGTTCTCCGCCTTGGAGGTGAAGACCTCGACGGTGTCGCCGTTCTCCAAGGTCGACTCCAGCGGCACCAGCCGCCCGTTGACCCGGGCGCCTATCGTCCGGTAGCCGACCTCGGTGTGCACCGCGAAGGCGAAGTCGACCGGGGTGGCCCCGGCCGGCAGGGCTATCACATCACCCTTGGGGGTGAAGACGAAGACCTCGTTGCTGGCCAGGTCGAAGCGGAGCGACTCCAGGAACTCGCCCGGGTCGGCGGTCTCCTTCTGCCAGTCCAGCAGCTGTCGCAGCCAGGCCATCTCGTTGACGGCGCCGGCCTTGTCCTCCTTGCGGACCTGGGTCGGGGTGTCGGTGCGGACCTTGGACGCCCCGGCCACCGCGCGCTGCTTGTACTTCCAGTGCGCGGCGATGCCGTACTCGGCCCGCCGGTGCATGTCGAAGGTGCGGATCTGCAGCTCGACCGGCTTGCCCCCGGGACCGATCACCGTGGTGTGCAGCGACTGGTACATGTTGAACTTGGGCATCGCGATGTAGTCCTTGAACCGCCCCGGCACCGGGTTCCACCGCGCGTGGATGGTGCCCAGCGCCGCGTAGCAGTCGCGGACGGTGTCGACCAGGACCCGGATGCCCACCAGGTCGTAGATCTCGGCGAAGTCCCGGCCCCGGACGATCATCTTCTGGTAGACCGAGTAGTAGTGCTTCGGCCGGCCGGTGACGGAGGCGGTGATCCGGGCACCGCGCAGGTCCGCCTGGACCTGGTCGATGACGGTCGCCAGGTACTCGTCCCGCTTGGGGGCGCGCTCGGCGACCAGCCGGACGATCTCGTCGTACATCTTGGGGTAGAGGATCGCGAAGGCGAGGTCCTCCAGCTCCCACTTGATGGTGTTCATGCCCAGCCGGTGCGCCAGCGGGGCGTAGATCTCCAGCGTCTCGCGGGCCTTCTTCTCCTGCTTCTCCCGCTTGAGGTAGCGCATCGTGCGCATGTTGTGCAGGCGGTCGGCGAGCTTGATCACCAGGACCCGCGGGTCCTTGGCCATCGCCACGACCATCTTGCGGACGGTCTCGGCCTGCGCGGCCTCGCCGAACTTGACCCGGTCCAGCTTGGTGACGCCGTCCACCAACAGGGCCACTGAGTCGCCGAAGTCCTTGCGCAGGGTCTCCAGGCCGTAGTCGGTGTCCTCGACGGTGTCGTGCAGCAACCCGGCCATCAGGGTCGGGGCGTCCATGCCGAGCTCGGCCAGGATCGTCGCGACGGCCAGCGGGTGGGTGATGTACGGGTCGCCGCTCTTGCGCTTCTGTCCGCGGTGCCACTTCTCGGCCACCGCGTACGCCTTCTCGATGTCGCGCAGCAGCGCCGGGTCGGCCTTGGGGTCGTTCGCCCGGATCGAGCGGAACAGCGGCTCCAGGACGGGGTTCAGCACGCTGGAACGCTGGCCGCCGAGGCGGGCCAGGCGGGCGCGCATGCCACCGGTGGAACCGCGGCCGGAGGGGCCGAGCGAACGCGAGGAGGTCGGCGCCGGGCGTGCCGGGGTGGCCCCCGAGGGCGTGGGACGGTCTTCGGGGGCGGCCGCTGCGGCCGTG
>NZ_JBIVVI010000852.1:0-4090 GCF_044757675.1 Kitasatospora sp. NPDC091257 | reverse complement strand
TCTACACGCCTCCGAACCCTCTGGCCCTCCACGACGCTCTGCCGATCTGGGCTCGCGCCCCGCACCCCGCACCCCTTGGGCCGACGCCCGCGCGACAGCCGTGCCCGAGAACGCCGCGGCCCCCGGCCGCTCGCCCGGGGAGGGCGAACGGCCGGGGGCCGCGGGAACCGCGCCGCCGGGGCGGCAGCCGGTCCTAGTACCAGTTGTGGGCCTGCCAGAACGACCACGCGCCACAGGGGCTGCCGTAGCGGGAGTTCATGTAGCCGACGCCCCACTTGATCTGGGTGGCCGGGTTGGTGCGCCAGTCGGCACCGGCCGAGGCCATCTTGGTGCCGGGCAGCGCCTGGACCAGACCGTACGCGCCGGAGCTCTTGTTGGTCGCGGTGTAGTCCCAGCCGCTCTCGCGCTTCACGATCTGGCTGAAGCACTGGAACTGCGTGTCGTTGCCGACGATCTGCCGGGCCAGGTCCTGGACCGAGCCGGGGCTGACCGAGACGGGCGGAGCGCTGTCCTCGACCGCGGTCATCGCGGAACGGGACTTGGACCGGTTCGCGGCGGCCTCGTCGGCCTTGCGCTTGTCGTCCGCGGCCTTGGCGGCCTTCTCCGCGTCGGCCTTGGCCTGGGCATCGGCCTTCGCCTGGGCGTCCGCGGCGGCCTGCTGGCGCGCGGCCTCCTCGGCGGCCTTCTGCTCCGCGGCGGCCTTGGCGGCGGCGTCGGCGGAGGCCTGCTGGGCGGATGCCTGCTGGCCGATGTTGTCACTGATGGTCTGCGCCTGGGCGCCAGAGGGGACTTCGGCAAGCAGGGTCGCGCCGGCGACGTCGACCGTCTGCATGGTCTTGCCCTCGCTGCCCGAGGCCATACCCACGACGGCACCGACAGCGGTGACGGCGGTGGCGGAGGCCACAGCAACTCCCCGGACCGAGATCCGAGTCACATGGTTTCCTTCCAGCATCGCCCACGCGTGACCGTACGGGCGCAACATGCCCCTTGGCACGGACCTCCGCACAGTGCTCTGGTCACGGGAGGTGCTGGCCCGGCGTCCGGCCGAGGTGACCGGGCGTTGAAATCGGGCGGCGTACGGCTCAACGGTGTTCAATTGTGTGTCCACCGACCGGAGTTGGCGAACCTTCCCGGGCCTGACTCCCGGAGTCCGGAAGCCCTGCCGCGCCGTACGCGGGGCCTGACAGAACCCTCACCATGCCGCACCGGGCACGGTCGACGCAATTCCCCTTCGCGTGGCGCATGTCACATTCACCGTACGGCGGTTTCCCGGACGGAAAGCACTCGATGTGATGAAACGGGCGGAGCCCGCTCCATCAGGAGCGGGCTCCGGGTCATGAGTTGACCATATTGTCCCACTATGCCCCGATCAGGGGCGGATCACGGGTGGATGTCCTCCAGCATCTCCGTGACCAGCGCCGCGATCGGCGAACGCTCCGA
Source organism: Kitasatospora sp. NPDC091257 (assembly GCF_044757675.1). Classification (NCBI taxonomy): domain Bacteria; kingdom Bacillati; phylum Actinomycetota; class Actinomycetes; order Kitasatosporales; family Streptomycetaceae; genus Kitasatospora; species Kitasatospora sp. NPDC091257. Next base: position 2,650 of record NZ_JBIVVI010000852.1, on the reverse strand, counting down.
GCGGGTGAGCGTGATGTGGGCGAAGAGCGGATGACCCTTCAGCTTCTCCACCACCGCCACCACGCCGTCGTAGCGGCCCACCCGGAGGTTGTCCCGCTGCGCCACGTCGTGGGTGAGCACCACCCGCGAGCCCTGGCCGATCCGGGACAGCACCGTCAGCAGGACGTTCCGCTCCAGCGACTGCGCCTCGTCCACGATCACGAAGGCGTCGTGCAGCGAGCGCCCCCGGATGTGGGTCAGCGGCAGCACCTCCAGCATCCCGCGGGAGATGACCTCCTCGATCACGTCCGGGGTGGTGACGGCGGAGAGGGTGTCGAAGACCGCCTGCGCCCAGGGGCCCATCTTCTCCGCCTCGGAACCGGGCAGGTAGCCCAACTCCTGGCCGCCGACCGCGTACAGCGGCCGGAAGACCATCACCTTGCGGTGCTGCCTCCGCTCCAGCACCGCTTCCAGCCCCGCGCACAGCGCCAGCGCCGACTTCCCGGTGCCGGCCCGGCCGCCCATCGACACGATCCCGATCTCCGGGTCGAGCAGCAGGTCCAGCGCCACCCGCTGCTCGGCGCTGCGCCCGCGCAGCCCGAACGCCTCGCGCTCCCCGCGCACCAGCCGCACCCGGCCGTCGCCGGTGACCCGGCCGAGCGCCCGGCCGCGCTCCGAGGTCAGCACCAGTCCGGTGTGGACGGGCAGCTCGGTGGCGCCGTCGACGTCCACCCCCGCGTCGTGGCCGGCCGAGAACAGCGCGTCCACCTGGTCGGCCGGGACGTGCAGCTCGGACATGCCCGTCCAGCCCGAGGTGATCGCCAGCTCGGCCCGGTACTCCTCGGCGAGCAGGCCCACCGAGCTGGCCTTGATCCGCAGCGGCAGGTCCTTGGACACGACGGTCACGTCGTAGCCCTCGGCCTGGAGGTTGCGGGCGACCGCGAGGATCCGGGTGTCCGCCTCACCGCCGGCCCGGTAGCCGGCCGGCAGTATCGACACGTCGGAGTGGTTGAGCTCGACCCGGATGGTGCCGCCGAGCTCGCCGACCGGGATCGGCTCGTCGAGCCGGCCGTGACGGATCCGGTAGTCGTCGAGCAGCCGCAGTGCCTGGCGGGCGAAGTAGCCCAGCTCCGGGTGGTGTCGCTTGGCCTCCAGCTCGGTGACGACCACCACCGGGAGGACGACCTCGTGCTCCTCGAAGCGGGTCATGGCGAGCGGGTCCGCCAGGAGCACGCTCGTGTCGAGAACGTACGTGCGCCGGTCTGGTGTCCGGCGGCTCTTCGAACTGACCACTAGGCCTCCAGAGCGGATGACCCTGCGTCATCCGCGGCATGCCGGCCCCCGCTGCCCCGGTGGCCTCGGGACCGGACTGACTGGAGTATTCCCAGGCGGGGAGCGGTGCATTCGCGCCCCTGGAGAACTGACGGATCATTGCCGGTGAACGTTTGGCCTCGCGCCGGCACCGGGTAGGCCAGGCCTACGGCGGTCATTTCCTCCGGACGGGCCGGTGGCCGGGGCCGCCGTGCCGGGGTTACAGCCCCAGCCGCCGGTGGCGCTGCTCGTACGCGCGCAGCGCACGCAGGAAGTCGACCTTGCGGAAGGCCGGCCAGTACGCCTCGCAGAAGTAGAACTCGCTGTGCGCGCTCTGCCAGAGCAGGAAGCCGGACAGCCGCTGCTCGCCCGAGGTGCGGATGATCAGGTCCGGGTCGGGCTGGTTGCGGGTGTACAGGTGCTCGGCGATGTGCTCGACGGTCAGGACCTCCGCCAGCTCCTCGATCGAGGTGCCGCGCCCGGCCTGCTCCTGGAGCAGCGAGCGGACGGCGTCGGCGATCTCGTGCCGACCGCCGTAGCCGACCGCGACGTTGACCGTTATGCCGTCGATGTCGGCGGTCTGGTCGGCGGCCCGCTTGAGCACGTCGGCGGTGTGCTGCGGCAGCAGGTCCAGCGCGCCGACCGGGTTGACCCGCCAGCGGCGGGCGGCGGCCAGGCCGGTGACGGCGTCCTCGATGATGCCGAGCAGCGGGACGAGCTCGTCGGCCGGGCGGTCCAGGTTGTCGGTGGAGAGCATCCAGAGGGTGACGACCTTGACGTGGGTCTCGTCGCACCAGCCGAGGAACTCGCTGATCTTGTCGGCGCCGCGCTGGTGGCCGTACGCGGTGGAGCCGCCGGCCGCCTTGGCCCAGCGGCGGTTGCCGTCCAGGATCACGCCGATGTGGCGCGGGGTGCTCGCGAGGTGGACCTCGACCCGTCGACCGTAGAGCCCGTACATCCCGCCGAGCAGGGTGCGCAGCCCCGGCGTCCGTTCGGCGACATCGCGCAGACCCATCTTTCCCGGCCCCTCCGTGCTCGTTGCAACTGGTGCGTCTCCGCCCCGGGCGCAGCCTACTCCGGCGCGCAGGTGCACAGTAAAGCCGCAGGTAGCGGTCTGGTCACGGTCCTGTACGAAGTCTGTCCCGACGGGCGTGTCGGGGGTCGTCCGGGCGGGCCGCGGGGCCGCTGCGGGGCTCCCGGGGCGCGGACACGGAACGGTCTCCGAATCCTTAACGGAACCGTAAGCCGTTCTTCCGATGCTTGACGACCAGCAATGGTCTAGTCCAGCTTTTGATCCGGGACGGAACGATCCTCCGGCTCCGCCCCGCAGGCTCACTTCGGACCTCCCCTCCCCCACACG
>NZ_JBIVVI010000851.1:0-4092 GCF_044757675.1 Kitasatospora sp. NPDC091257 | reverse complement strand
CCGGTGGACAGCTTGGCACTGGCCAGGGCCTGCATGATGACCCGCTGCTGGGACGGCCCGTTGGGGGCGGTGAGCCCGTTGGAGGCGCCGTCCTGGTTGGCCGCCGAGCCGCGCACCACGGCGAGCACCGGGTGCCCGAGCCGGCGCGCGTCGGAGAGCCGCTCCACCAGGAGCACGCCGACGCCCTCGGACCAGCCGGTGCCGTCGGCCGCGGCGGCGAAGGACTTGCACCGGCCGTCCCCGGCCAGCCCGCGCTGCTTGCTGAACTCGGTGAACACGCCCGGGGTGGCCATGACGGTGACGCCGCCGACCAGTGCCAGCGAGCACTCGCCCTGGCGCACCGAACGGGCGGCCAGGTGGAGCGCGACCAGCGAGGAGGAGCAGGCGGTGTCCACGGTGATCGCGGGGCCCTCCAGGCCCATCGCGTAGGAGACCCGGCCCGAGATGACGGCGCTGGCGCCGCCGGTGAGCAGGTAGCCCTCGCCGCCCTCGTGCGGCGCCCCGGCGACCAGCGCGGTGTACTTCTGGTCGCCGGCGCCGATGAAGACGCCGGTGTCGCTGCCGCGCAGCGAGGTGGGGTCGAGGCGGGCGCGCTCGACGGCCTCCCAGCACGCCTGGAGCAGCAGCCGCTGCTGCGGGTCCATCGCCAGCGCCTCGCGCGGCGAGATGTCGAAGAACCCGGGGTCGAACTCGGTGGCCCCGGTGACGAAGCCGCCCTCGCGCACGTAGCTGGTCGCGGCCCGGTCCGGGTCGTCGTCGAAGAGGTGGTCGAGGGCCCAGCCGCGGTCCTCCGGGAAGGGGCCGATGGCGTCGGCGCCGTCGGCCACCAGCCGCCAGAGGTCCTCCGGTGAACGGACGCCGCCGGGGAACCGGCAACTCATCCCGATGATCGCCAGCGGTTCGGCGTCCGCCGCCTCGAAATCGGCCAGGCGTTGCCTGGTCCGGTGGAGATCGGCGGTGACCCGCTTCAGATAATCGCGAAGCGTATCCTTATCAACCATCTGGTGAAACCCTCTTCCACGGATGGCGCGACGAATAGACGGAGACGACCGGCCGGCCCGTTAAGGGAATTCCTGGACTTTCGCCGCCGCCGCGTGCACCAGCCGCCCAATTCACCGGTCCCGCCCGACGCAGGCTAATCGTGGCCCGGCGCCGTCAACCACCCCTAGCCTCAAGGATTCCCCCTTAACCAGCACGCCGTCGGGAAGGATAGGGGTTGACCCCTCATCACCGTCCGCCGGAGCCTGGGGGAAAAATTTCCTCGCGATGATTGGCCGGGTCATGGTGGAGCGGCAAAGGACCAGGGTTCTCTTCGACCTCAACGATCCGCAGCTCCATAGGAACAGATACGCCTACTATCGGCGGCTGCGCGAGACGGAACCCATTCACCATTCGCCGTACGGATTCTGGACACTCAGCCGGTACGACGACGTGGACGCGTTCCTGCGCTCCCCGCAGGCGTCCTCCAGCGTCACCACGGATCCGGCGTTCGCGGAGCAGCGCGGCGGTCCCGACAGCCCGGCGATGCGCAGCCTGAGCCGCTGGATGCTGGTGAAGCACGGCGAGGAGCACCGCAAGCTGCGCCGCATCATCGCCCGGGCGGTGACGCCGCGCGCCGTGCAGCGCCTGGAGCCGGAGATCCTGCGCATCGTCAACCGGCTGATCGACGACATGGGCGAGGGCGAGGTCGACCTGATCGAGCAGCTCGCCGCCCCCGTCCCGGTCGCGGTGATCTGCGGTCTGCTGGGCATTCCGATCGAGGACGCGGACCAGTGCCTCAAGTGGACGAACGCGATCGCCAACATCATCGACCCGCTGATCACCCCGCGGATGCGGGACGCGATGAACCAGGCCGAGCCGGAGTTCAGCGCCTACATCCGGCACCAGATGGAGCTGCGCCGGGCCGAGCCCCGGGACGACGTCCTGACCATGCTGATGGCGAAGGACGAGGACGGCGAGGGGCTCAGCGACGAGGACGTGATCGCCCAGGTGCTGCTGCTGTTCAACGCCGGGCACGAGACCACGATCAACGTCATCGGCAACAGCCTGCACGCCCTGCTGACCAACCCCGACCAGCTGGAGCTGCTGCGGGCGAACCCGGGGATGATGGGCGACTGCTTCGAGGAGCTGGCCCGCTACAACTCCACGGTGCAGGTCATCCTGCGGCACCTGACCGACGACCTCGTCCTCTCCGGGCAGCGCATCCCGGCCGGCGACGTCGTCCTGGCGATCCTCGGCGCCGCCCACCGCGACCCGGCGAGGTTCCCCGACCCGGACCGCCTGGACCTGCGCCGCGAGGGCGTGAAGTCGCTCGCCTTCGGCTCCGGGCCGCACTACTGCATCGCCGCGATGCTCGGCCGGACCGAGGTCTGCCTGACCATCACCGAGCTGCTGCGGCGCTACGGGAGGATCGAGCTGGCCTCCACGGAGCTGGAGTGGCACACCCGGTTCAACTTCGTGCTGGGCCTCAAGCGCCTGCCGCTGCGGGTCGCGTACCGCGCCTGAGCCGGCGGCCCGCGGACGGAACCGCCCGGGAGCGTACGAGACGCTCCCGGGCGGTTCCGCGTCCGGTCACCCTTCGGCGGCCTGCGCACCGGGCTCGACCAGGGTGTCCAGCCACTCCCGGACGGCCGCGGCGGTCGTGGCGCCGTGTTCCATCATCACCGTGAAGTGGTTGCCGGGGACGTCCACCGTACGGTGCGGCCGGTCCCAGGTGGCGCGCCAGTCGTCCTCCCGGGTCCACTCGCCGATCGGGTCGGAGGCCCGGACCACCAGGGTGGCGGCGGCGACCTCCTCGGCCCGGAAGCCGAGGTACATCCGGCCGTACCAGGCCTGGGCGGTGAGCCGGGTGTCGGTCATCGGCACGGCCAGCTCCTCACGCCCGAAGGTGCCCTCGGTCAGCTCCGACAGCCACTCCTGGTGCATCGGACGGTCCATCGGATAGGTGTCCACCAGGACCACGCCGGCCACCGGCACGCCCATCGCCTCCAGCCGGCGGGTCAGCGCGTGGGCGAGCAGCCCGCCGCCGGAGTGTCCGAGGAGCACGAACGGAGCGTCCCCGGCGACCTCGACCAGTGTCCTGGCCTGCCAGTCCAGCGAGGCCTCCAGGCCGGCCGGCAGCTGCTCCCCGTCCCGGTAGCCGGGCAGCGGCAGCGCGATCACGTCGTGGCTGCCGTTGAAGGAGGCGGCGAAGCGGGCGAACTCGTGCACGCCGCCGAGCGCCGACATGCCGGTGTGGCAGACCACCCGCGGCCGCTTCGGCCCGCGCGCCAGGAAGACCGGCGCGGGCGGCTCGGTGACCTCCTCGGGCGAGTCGAACATCGGCCGGTAGGAGGCCGCGTCGGACAGGAACTCCATGTACTTGTGGAGCTTGTTCTGCCGCATCGACTCGGCGTACAGGGTGCGCAGGATCCCGGTCTGCTCGCGTGGCTCGGCGGCGGCGGACCCGCCGAGGGCCGCCAGGACCCGCCGGGCCAGCTCGGCCGCGGTCCCGCTGTCGAACACCACGGTGCTCTCCAGCGGCACCCCGACGGCCGTCCGGAGCCGGTCGCGCAGCTCGATCGCGCTGAGCGAGTTGACGCCCAGTTCCAGGAACGGCCGCTCCGGTGCGACCGCCTCGGCGCCGTCGTGCCCGAGCACGCCGGCGGCGTGGGCGCGGACCAGGTCGAGCACGGCCCGGTGCCGCTCCTCGTCCGGCAGCCCGGCGAGCCGCTCGCGCAGCGCCGCCGCGTCCGCCGGCACCGGCTCGTCGGCCGCGCCGGCGGTGCGCCGTGCGGCCGGGACCCCGTCCAGCAGCCGGCGCGGCCGGCTGAGCGTGTACGAGGCGGCGAAGCGCTCCCAGTCGACGTCCGCGACGGTGAGGCAGGCCTCCCTGGGCAGACGGGCGAGCAGGTCGAGCGCCGCGTCCGGGTCCAGCGCCCGCAGCCCGGTGCGGGCCAGCAGGCCGGCGGCGTCGGCGGTCAGCCCGTCGGCGGCGGCCCACGGCCCCCAGGCGATCGAGGTGGCCGCCAGGCCGGCGGCCCGGCGGGCCTCGGCCAGCGCGTCCAGGTAGGCGTTGGCCGCCGCCCGGGCGGGCTGCGCGGCACCCCAGAC
>NZ_JBIVVI010000850.1:0-4105 GCF_044757675.1 Kitasatospora sp. NPDC091257 | reverse complement strand
GACGAGCCCGGCGTGCCGCCGGGGGTGGGGCAGTTGGTGTCCCGCCGCACCGGGTCCGGGATGTAGACGGTGGTGAAGTCCTTCTCCGGCATGTTCCGCACCGCGTCGCTCATCGCCTGCTGCCAGATCGGGCCGGGGCCGGTGGCGCCGAAGACCTCGGCCTGGTACTTGCCGCCGATCCGGATGTTGCGCATCGGCACCTTGGTGCCGGGGCTGCCCAGCCAGACCGAGCCCGCCAGGTTGCCCGTGTAGCCGGTGAACCAGGCCGACTTCTTCTCGTCCGTCGTCCCGGTCTTGCCGGCGATCTGGCGGCGGTCGTCCAGGCCGAGGTCCCGCGCGGTACCGCCCTTCTCGGTCACCCCGAGCAGCACGCTGTTGATCACGTCGGCGGTGTCCTCGGACATCGCCGGGGTGCACCGGGCCTGGGGCACCGGGACGTCGGCGCCGTCCACCGTGGTGATCCGGTTGATCGCCATCGGCGCGCAGTAGGTGCCCCGGGCGGCGAAGGTCGCGTACACGTTGGCCATGGTCAGCGGGCTGACCTCCTGGGTGCCGAGGCCGAGCGCCGGCACCTCCTGCAGCGCCGAGCCGTCGGCCTTGCCCTCCATGCCCAGCTTGTTGGCCATCTGCTTGACGGCGCAGAGGCCGATCTCCTGCTCCATCTGCACGAAGTAGGTGTTCACGGAGAGCGCCATGGCCTGCTTGAGCTCGTACGGGCCGACCTCGGAGGTGCTCTCGTTGGGGATGGTCCCCTCCTTCTTCCCCTTGCTGAGGTTCTTCCAGGTGCCGTCGCAGGTCCGCATCGTCGGCCAGTCCATCCGGTTGGGCGAGTCGTACCGCTGGGTCGGCGACAGCCCGGCCTCCAGGGCGGCGGCGGCCACGATCGGCTTGAAGTTGGAGCCGGGCTGGAAGCCGATGCCGCCGCCCATCGCCGCGTCCACGTTGTAGTTGACGACGGTCTCGTTCTTCTCCTTGGCCAGGCCGTACGGGCGGGTCTGCGCCATCGCCAGGATCTTGCCGCTGCCGGGCTCGACCATCGTCATCGCGGCCGAGACCGGGTCGGTGACGTACACCTTGGTGGAGACGGCGTTCTGGGCCGCGGCCTGCTTTTCCGGGTCCAGCGTGGTGTAGATGTTCAGGCCGCCGGTGTCCCACAGCTTCTTGCGCTCCGCCGTGCTCTTGCCGAACGCCGGGTCCTGCTTGACCACGTGGCGCACGTAGTCGCAGAAGAAGCCCATCCCGGCCTGGGCGGTGATGCAACCGTTGCGCGGATCCTTGTAGTTGAGGCCGAGCGGGGCTGCCTTCGCCTCCCTGGCCTGCTCCGCGGTGATGTGCTTGTTCTCCACCATCTTGTCGATGACGGTGTCGCGGCGCTTCTGGGCGGCCACCGGGTGCAGCTTCGGGTCGTACTGGGACGGGTTCTGCACCAGCCCGGCGAGCATCGCCGCCTCGGGCAGGACGAGGTCCTTGGCGTCCTTGCCGAAGTAGCGTTGGGAGGCGGCCTGGATGCCGTACGCCTGGTGGCCGTAGAAGGTGATGTTGAGGTAGTTGGTGAGGATCTGCTCCTTGGTCAGGTCCTCCTCCAGCTTGATCGCGTACCGGAGTTCCTGGATCTTGCGGCCGAGCGTCTTGCGCTGCGCCTCGCGCACCGCGTCCGGGTCGTCCCCGGCCTTCTCGACGTTGACGTTCTTCACGTACTGCTGGGTCAGCGTGGAGGCGCCCTGGACGGCGGCTCCGCTCTCCGCGTTCTTGGTGATCGCGCGCAGGATGCCCTTGAGGTCGACGGCGCCGTGCTCGTAGAACCGGGCGTCCTCGATGTCGACCTGCGCCGTACGGATCAGCGGGGACATCTGGTCGGCGGGTATGACGGTCCGGTCGCGCTCGTACACCTTGGCGATCAGACCGCCGTTGGCGTCGAAGATCTGGGTCGCCTGGCTCAGCGGCGGGGTCTTGAAGTCGTCGGGGATGCTCTCGAAGCCCTCGGCGCCGTTCTTCGCCCCGAGTCCGACCGCCCCGGCCGCCGGGAGGATCAGGCCCGCCAGCAGGATGCCGCCCAGCACGCTGGCGCCGAGGAAGGTGGCCGCGTGGCCCAGGATGCCGAGCGGGGTCTCGCGGCGCCTCGGGCGCGGCACCCAGGTGTCGCCCGGGTCCGAGGCGGCGGGTATGCGGCTCTTCGGTGACATAGATCGAACATTACGGCCGTCAACAGGCCGTGGGGGGCGGGTGCTGGCGAAGGATTGTCACAAAATCGCGACGGATTCGACTCATTCCCGAGGGCCGAACGGGCGTGCACGCAGGAACAAGGGCCGTTCGTCCACGGCCCGTTGCCCCCGCGCGCTGCGCCCCGTGCCTGTCCGGCCCTACCCGCCCGGCCTTCCCCGCCCGGCCTTCCCCGCCCGGCCTTCCCCGCCCGGCCTTCCCCGCCCGGTCTTCACCGGCTCGGCCGGCGCCGCTCGGGCCGCGGCGCTCAGCCCGCCGGGCAGAAGACGTCCCGGGCCGGGCGGCGGCCGGTGACCAGGTAGTCCGTCACCACCTGGTCACCGCAGGCGTTCCCGTTGGCCCGGTACACGTCGTGGCCGCCCGAGTCCACCGCCACCATCCGTGCCCGGTCCCCGAAGGCCGCCCGCAGCTTGAGCGCACCGGCGTACGGCGTCGCGGGGTCGCGCAGGTTCTGCGTGAGCAGCACGTTGGCCGGGCCGCGGTCGGTCACCCGCACCGGCGGCTCGGCGGGCGCGAACGGCCAGAAAGCACAGGGCATCACGTTCACCGGCAGGCCGGCGGTGAGCGGACGGGCGGCGCGGTCCGCGGTGACGGCCTTGGCGTAGCTCGCCGGGTCGGTGGGCCACTTGACGTCGTTGCAGAGGGTGCCGACCGAGACGGCGAGGGTGTTCTGCACCGCCTGCAGCTCCCGCTCGCCCAGCTTGGGCGGGGCGGGCAGCGGAGCCCGGCCGAGACCGGCCAGCATCAGCCGGGCGAGGACCGGGAACTTCGCGTCCGCGTACATGCTCTCCAGCAGGGTCTCGCGCAGCACGTTGCCGTTCAGCTCCGCCGGGTTGGCGCCCTCCCAGGGCAGCGGGGCCCGGTCGAGGCGGGCGGCGAGGTCGAGGAAGAGCGGGCGGACCTCCTCGGGGGTGTCCGCGACCCGGTCCGGGTTGTCCGGGGCCGACGCCCAGGCGGCGAAGTCGGGAAAGCGGTCCTCCACGCCCCGGCCGTAGTTGTCCAGCCAGCCGCGCCCGACCCGGGTCGGGTCCGGGTCGTCGTTGCTGTCCAGCACGATCCGGTCGGTGCGCTCGGGGAACATGGTGGCGTAGACCGCGCCCGCGTAGGTGCCGTACGAGACGCCCCACACGGAGAGGCGGCGCTCGCCGAGGGCGCGGCGGACGCTGTCGATGTCGCGGGCCTCGTTGGCGGTGGAGATGCTGCGCAGCACCGGGCCGCCGTTGCGCGCGCAGGTCTCGGCGACGCGGCGGGCGGTGGCCAGGTTCCCGTCGATCGAGCCGTCGGCGGCCGGCCAGGGACGCACCTTGACCATCGACAGGTCGGCGGTGTCCAGTGCGCAGCTGACCGGGGTGGAACGGCCGACGCCGCGCGGGTCGAAGCCGACCACGTCGTAGCGGTCCCGGACGGACTGCGGCAGGTGCCCCGCCATGCCGTGGACGAGGTCGAGGCTGGAGCCGCCCGGTCCGCCGGGGACGGCCAGCAGCACGCCGCGGCGGAGGCCGGGATCGGCGGCGGTGATCCGGGAGACGGCGAGGGTGATGCGGGGGCCGTTCGGGTCGGCGTAGTCCAGCGGGACGGTGACCTCGGCGCAGCGCTGGGGGCTGTCGGCCGGGGCGTCCGGACAGGCCGTCCAGGCCAGGCCGTCCCTTCCGGGCGGTGCGGTGCCGGCCGCGCCGGCGGGCAGGGCGCTCAGCGCGGTCATGGCGAGGGCGGCGGCCGCGGTGACCGCGGCGGTGATGGTACGGGTGGGCTTCGTCATGCCCAAGAGTCTGCTGCGGCACGGGACTTGGTCCCATCCGGACAGCGGGCCGGTCGGGGGTGGGGAAATCCCCCGGGGACGGGGTGGAGACCGCCGTCGGTCGCGGTCTCCAGCCGTGGAGGGTGG
>NZ_JBIVVI010000849.1:0-4109 GCF_044757675.1 Kitasatospora sp. NPDC091257 | reverse complement strand
GTCTCCTGGCGGGTGGTCATCAGCCCTGGAGGGCTTGCAACCTGACGTGCGCCGGCTCTCCAGCTACTCCAGCCCCGGTGGTCATCAGCTCTGGAGGGGGTCGCTCAGCCTGCTGATCGAGTGGGCCTGGCTGTGCCGTCGGGCCAGCACTTGCTGCCGAGTGACTTGAGGTCATACGGAAGGCCCTCCGGCAGTCCTGCGGAGATAAATCGGCTGCCACTGGACAAATAAGGATAGAGCCCCGGCATTGGCCCTTCGTGGTGCGCCAACACTCGTAGCTCATCGTATACATGGCATCATTCTGTGTGCATGTCGACGGTTGAGGGGGGAGCGATGGCCATCGAGTTGCCAGGTGGACTGGCATGGGTCGTGGACCTGCTGGGAGTACCTTGGCCCCAGGTCAACGAGGACAAGGTCAGGGAGTACGCCGGTCACGTCCGGAACTTCGCGACGAACATCGACCACACGCACGCGGCAGCAACAGCCACCCTTCGGGAGATGGCGCAGCATTACCAGGCGCAGTCGTACAACCAGTTGGTCGCTCGTTGGTCGAAGATGACCAAGGATCACTTGCATGAGCTCGTTATCGCGTGCAATGCGTCGGCGACTGCGCTTGATGTGGCTGCTGATGCCATCGTTGCGATGAAGCTTGCGGTGATCACGGAGCTCGGCATCCTCGCGGCCGAGGCCGTGGGCGGGACGATCGCTTCTATTGCGACCCTGGGTGCTGCGTCGGTTGCTGAGGCTGCGGCGATCGCGGCGACGCGGAAGATCGTCAACCGGCTGATCAAGGAAGCCGAGGAAGAGGTCATTGCCATTCTCATCACCAAAGCGATGGATCCGCTTCAGAAGCAAGTGGAGAAGACGGTGAAGGGTTTGGTTTTCGAGGGCGTGAAGAAGGCTTTGGCGGGCTCCGAGAAGGGTGCGGTCGGTGATGTCGGGCAGGGGTTCCGCGTGGATCCTGTGCAGCTTTTGCTGGTCGCGGAGAAGTTGAAGGCGCATGCGGATTCCGTTCGGGGGCATGCGAAGTCGTTCTCGACGGCGACGGCTGCGGTGAGTTTCGCGTGAGCCGGCACCCGATCGCGAAGGCCCTGGAGGACGCGGCCAAGAAGATAGGCTCGACGATCAGCAAGGAGGCCGCGGAGGCTGTCAGTGGCATGTACGACCATGCGAGCGCGGGTGCCAAGCAGGTCGTGAAGAATGTGACGGCGGCGGATGCGGCGCACAAGCGCAGCATCATCGAGCTTGCCGAGAAGATCGCCAAGAGCCCGGGCACGGGTGGTGACGGGGGGCAGGCGAGGCTGGTGGCCCAGGCTGATGCCAGGACCAAGCTTGCTGCGGCTGTTGGGGCGAAGGGGGACTTCGATGCCGAGTATCTGATCGACAGTGGCAAGTACCCGGAATCCGCCAGGCACATTGCAGAGGCCCAGAAAGGTCAGATCTGGCGGGGCGCCTCGCACAGCCCGGGCGCGCCGCTTCCTTCTGTCGTGACCATCAACCGTCCGGGTATTCGCACCAATCGGTCGAATTCGCTTCGAGGAATTCGAACCAGCCCTTTGGGGCAGCGCGACGAGTATCCTCCGGCCATGTTCGCGGAGGGCGGTACGGGTGCGAGTGTAAAATACATCAACGGGTCCGACAATACTGGCTCCGGCTCAACAATGGGGAAAGCCTTAGGCGGACTCCCGAACGGCACCAGAGTGAAAATCAGAGTGAAATAGATGAAGGTCGGAGGTGGCAGTGAACAAGAGTGAGAAGATCGTCTCCCATGCCCGGGGGGGTAATTTCCTTGCCGATCTTCCCGACCTGCTGGCGATTGCGGGCAGGAAGGGCGGAGCACGGGGGCCGGTATGGGAGGCCGCGGCTGCCGCTGTGCAGATCCTGTTCTGGACCGGGGAGTTCGGGCAGGCCGCCGACCTCGCGGAGGAGCTGATCGAGCGTGACGGTCCGCTCGGAGGAGAACTCTGCGACCAGTCCACTCCCTTCCGGCAGGCTCTGCTCGCCGCCCAGCTCCATGCGGAGAAGCCGGCCGCGCCACGTCTGGCCGCCTGCACCGAGCGCGTCCCGGAGGGTCGTGTCCTGCGCAGGGACTTCGAGTGGGCATCCGGAGAGCTGGCCCGGCTAGGCGCGGAGCGTCTGCTTCCCTGCCACAGCGACTGGGGCGGTCCGGTTCTCCCGCGGGACGGCGTCATCGGCGCGGACCTCCTGGACCGCGACTTCCGCGGCCTCGACCGGCGGCAGGGCCGGCTGGTGTGGGAGGCGCTCTGCGAGACCAACGACTTCACCCGGGCCCATCAGCTCCTGACCGAGACGGGAGCGGAACCCGAGCAGTACTCCGTCTGTGTGTGGATGGCGGGGTGGTACGCCACGCGCGGCGAGATCGAGCGCGGCGAGCGCATGCTGCTGGCCGCGCACAGCCGTTGGTGGCCCTACGCGAAGTGGGACGCGATCCCGGACGCGCCCGTCCTCCAGCCCGCCCTGCGCCTCGTGGCCACCGACCGAGTACGGCATCATTACCTCACCAGGGCGATCGGCCCGGAAGCACAAGCAGCGGAGTGAAGATGCCCGACAGCCCACTGGACCAGCTGCTCGGCCGTGCCCGCGGCCCGATGGGCCCGGCCATCGACCTCGACTTCGGTTTCGACACCGGGCCGCTTCAGGAGCTCGGGGTCCTGCTCGGACGGATGAACGGCTTCTTCGTCTTCAATGCCGGCGTGCAGGTCTTCCGGGCCGGAGACGAAGGGCTGGGGCCCGATCTGCTGTCCTGGAACTCTGACGAGGTGTGGAAGAGCACCTACGAGGGCCTGGCCGATCACGTCTTCTGCTTTGGTCAGGACCTTTTCGGTACCCAGTTCGCGATCGTCGGCGGTGAGCGAGTCGTCACCTTCAACCCCGAGACCGCGGAGACGGAAGACCTCGGCGCCAGCCTGAACGACTGGGCCGCGTGGCTGCTGAGCGACCCGGATGTGAACGGCGTCGCCTCTTTCGCCCACGCCTTCCAGCAGGAGAACGGCGCCCTTGCTCCGAACCAGCGTCTTGTACCGCTCCAGTTCTTCGTCGCCGGCGGTGAGTTCGCGTTCGAGAACCTCGTGGTCCGGGAGGCGGGCGAGGCGATGCGGATCAGAGGCCCGATCGCTCAGAAGATCCACGAGCTGCCCGATGGAGCCACCCTCCACCTGGGCACCACGGAGTAGGCAGGAGCCCCTCGATCGGCCTACCGAACCGCGCGGGCGCACTGAGGTTGGAACCCCCTGGGGGTCGAGGGTTTCAGGGCGACCGAGCCGACCGGCCGCGGTGTCGTTCCAGTCCGCCCTGGAACAGCCGCTCCGTTCCTGCCGACGTGCGCTTTGCGCTTTGCCCTTCCCGGCGGCAGCGGCCGAGCCGTCCGCCGCCGGGAAGGACTTGGCGGTTACGCGCAGGTGCCGAGCATCTCGACCAACGCCGCCTTCTCGGCCGTGGTGATGGAGAGGCCGTAGAGGTGCTTGATGTCGGTCCAGGCGCGGGAGTAGGCGCACCAGTACGACCGTAGCGGCGGCCGCCACTGGTCGGGCGACTTGTCGGCCTTCGCGCGGTTCGAGGCGGCGGAGACCGCGACCAGCTGGGAGTGGGTCAGGTCGTTGGCGAAGGCGCGGCGCTTGTCGGTGGTCCAGGTGTCGGCGCCGACTGGCAGGGAGCATCATTCGGAACGCGCGATATTCCCTGAGAGGCCAGAGCTGGGGTACTCCAATCCCTCGAGCCAAGCGGCCACCTCCAGGGACTGCTGTAGAGCGGCTTCGAAGAGGTCGGGGTTGGCCTCGGTCAGGGTGCGGTAGTGGTCGGTGGCTTCCTGGGCGGCGGCCAGCCCCTTCTTGTGCTGGCCGAGTCCACCGAGGTTCACGGCAAGGTTGTTGAGGGCGCCGGCGAGGTCGGGCAGGTAGGCGTCCGGGTTGGTGGCTGTGAGGGTGCGGTAGTGGTCGGTAGCTTCCTGAGCGACGGCCAGCCCCTTCTTGTGCTGGCCGAGTTCACCGAGGTTCACGGCAAGGTTGTTGAGGGCGCCGGCGAGGTCGGGCAGGTAGGCGTCCGGGTTGGTGGCTGTGAGGGTGCGGTAGTGGTCGGTAGCTTCCTGAGCG
>NZ_JBIVVI010000848.1:0-4111 GCF_044757675.1 Kitasatospora sp. NPDC091257 | reverse complement strand
CCTGCGGCAGCAGGGGCTCTATCCGCTCCCACACCACGTCCGTCAACTCGCCTCGACCTGCCACAAGATCAATTATCAGACAGGCCTTAGGGCGCCGGTTGACGCACGCCACCGACCCGATCGTGGACGAGGCGTTCACCGGCATCGAGCTGGAGCTGGGCATCACGGCCGCACATCGGCTGACCGGCCGCTCCAGAGCCACCCACTACCGCAGGCTGAAACCTCCGTCGGTGCGCAAGCCCAGAAAGGCCACAGCCTCAGCCTGCGCCCCTGATTCCTGAAGAGCTGGCAGTAGTAGTGGAGCTGATGAATAGCCCGGAGTGCGCCGAGCTGCCGCCCGCGCAGATCTGGGCCCGCGAGCTGGACGCTGGCCGCTACCACTGCTCAGTCTCTACGGTGTACCGGATCTTGCGGGAGCGCGGGCAATGCGGTGAGCGACGCCGCCAGGCCACCCAGCCGGGGTTCGACGCCTTCATTTCGTACTACAACCACGAGCGCCGGAATTCGGGCATCGGCTTCCGCACACCCGCCAGCGTGCACTTTGGCACAACCGGGGAAGTCCGCGACCAGCGGGCCGCCACCTTCTCCGAAGCGTACGCCAGGCATCCCAGCGCTTCGGTCGCCGTCCCGGACTGCCCGAGATACCGCAGACGGCCTGGACCAACGACCCGGCCAAGCGCAGGGAACCCGCGCTACAAACCTTATTGCGTCAAGACAGTCCCGCTGGACTTGAAATCGTCGGGCCCGGCGAACCATCGACCCACTAGGTTGAGTCATGACGCACCCGGTCGGGGTGAGTTCGGGTGAAACCGCGGTGGCCCAACCCGTACCGACTGAGGGAGGCGAAGACGCGGTTCAGCCGCAGCCTTTCCGAGTCACAGCACCCGCCATTTATGCGATCGCTCAAAAGGCGGTGTGGTGAAGTGCCATCGCTGCCGTGACCCGTACCTTCCCCTACTAGAGGCATGGTCGAAATGACGCAGCCGCCCACGGGCGGCCGCCACCCCCGCCAAGGGGTTCTACCACCTGGGCCGTACTTCAGGTGACGCCAATCACCAGGCTCACGGCCTCACGTTCACCGCTGCCGAGCGCCAACTCGGAGGCGAAGGCCAGATCGCCGGCGCCAACCGGTCGATCAGGCGAATTTCAGGGTTCTCCCGGACCCAGCACCCACGAAGGGCGCCATTTGCGTGCCCACCTATGAGGAGGCACTGCCATTTTGCAGCACAGATCTGCCAGCTGCCAGTCTCGCCGTGCCGGTGGTGCTGTTGTCGGCATCACCGGTTTCGGTGTGTCTGACCCTCCGGTCAGTCGGCCCGAGAGCCATTCCCCCGCTTCCTGCCGCGGTTGTCGCGGCATGCAAGCTATCGGACGTTCGGCACGCTGCCAGGAAAATGCGACCCAGATCACTCTTTTGGGCGGCTGGATGTGTCACACGAGCGGGGGCTTGCAACCCCTGTATCACTCGTGATCCCCGTCTGCGTCCCGTCTCCACCCATGCCCACCTCCCCCCCTTCTCCGGTCGCGGCCGGCGCGTCGTGCCCACGTGCCGTCGACACAGTGCGGGGAGGCGTTCGGTGAGCGGGAAGGAAGCGGTTGCCACGGTTGCGGTTCCGGCTCAGGGCCAGACCTGCGGCCTCCAAGAGCCAGCGGCCGTCGCGGTGTTGGCGCCGTTGGCACTGACGCCGGTGATGCGCTCGCGGCTGCGGACGGCGGTGCGCGCGCTGCTGGCCGAGCCCGGACTCGCAGAACAGCCGGATGCGGTGCGGCTGGGTGCGGTCGTGTTGATGGCGCGTACTCCGTGGACCAGCGGGCTGGTCGAGATCCGCAAGTCGGAACTGGGCCGCTGGCTGGGGGTATCAGCGGAACGCATGAAAGCGGTGGCGCGTTCGATGCGGGCCAGCGGTGCGGTGCTGAGTCAGACGAAGGAGGGCTCGCACGGCGAACACCAGGCAATGGAGTGCAGGGTGGTTCCGATGTGGGAGGCCCGTGGGGTGGCGGGGCATCCGCTGGCACTGGCCAAGAAGGAGCTGGCGGTGCTGCTGCGCGTCATCGAGGAGCTCTTCGCGCCGGGCTGGGCCCATCGCGACGGCTCGGTCTTTCCGCCCGGTCTGCTGGCAAGGCGTACGGGGCGGGGAGCCGCGACCGACCGGCTGGCGGCCCTGCTGCTGGTGCTGGACGCGAACGAGCGCGGCTGGGTGCGGCTGTGCGGAGGCCGTACAGGTACTGAGGCCGGGCGGCCGGCGGTGACACTGGCGCGAATGCTGGGCTGCACGCCTGCGGGCGCGGCGCAAGTACTGCGACGCCTGGCGGAGGCGGGGGTGGTGAAGCGGCTGCGACGCGGGGCGTCGGGGCTGCGGTCGCGGTCGCGGCTGGTCTTGCCGTCGGTCGCGGCCGCGCACCAGGCTGGCCTGGTGGCTCCGGCGCGCCGGGAGGTCACGCGGAACATCGCAGGGGAGTCGGTCAGCGACCTTGATGCTGCGCCCCCCCTAGGTGAAGCTGCTGTGAGTGAGGAGACTATGCAGGTAAACGAGGTTGTAGAGGCTGATGAGGCCGGGGTCCCAGACCTTGACGCTGCGACCCCCCTTCACGCTTCCCACTCCCTTGTGGCTGGCGTACCGAATGAACTGACCGTGGCTTTCGGCATTTCCGGCGAAGCCGCGATGGGGGTGACCCATCATCGGCCGGAGCGCACGCACGCGCGCAAGGGGTGTGCCGACAACAGCGAGCACCGACAGACCGTCGCCGAATCAGACGTCGGCGAGAACGCAGGCAGCCCGCGTCGCGGGGAGGAGCCCGAATCCAACGTCATCCGGGACACCCAGGAGAAAACGCCTGGCCAGGTCACCCGACCGGGGTGCCGCCTGCCGAGGATTCCTCGGCCGCCGCTGGACCTGGCGAGGGTCCTTGCCCCGGTTGCGTGCTTGTGGGGGCACTTGGATCGCCGATGGGCCCGGAACAGGATCACCGCTGCGGTACGAGTCGAGCTGGGCCGGATCGCGGGCTGGACTGGCCATGACGGCGCGTTCCAGGCGCTAGCCGAGCGACTGGAACGCCGGCTGAAGGCCCAGGGCGGCATCGGTCGGGTCACCGACCCGGTGGGCTGGCTACTCGGAAAGGGCCTGCCGCAGCGTCAGGAGTGCGCCCATGGCGGGTGCGACGACGGCATCCGGATGGACACCGGCACCGAGTGCGTGACCTGCCGCATGCGCCTCGCCGACCGGTGCAGCGTCCGACGAGTCCTGATCCAGGAGGCGACCGCAGGGCTCGCCGCGGGCACTCCCGACGACCAGCGTCGAGCCGTCGTCGACGCGCACCTGCGCCAGCACGCGCTGCGCCGCGCCGCGGAGCAGGTGGCGGCGAGGGAACGGACCGAGCAGCAGGACCGGCACGCCGACATCAGTACTCTGAGCGCGGTGGCCGACAAGCTGACCTACGCTCTGACGCAAGCACTGGAAGCCGACGAGCAGGCCGAGCAGGTCCATGAAACCGTGATGCGCCGTGTCCACGGCCACCCCACTCGAGCGGCTGCTCTCGCTGCGACTGATCAAGCCGCCGGAAACACCCTGACGACGACGCTTCGCTGGTGCTGGAGCGAGGCCCTGACCGACCACGAGCGGGAACGGTTCGGCACGGTGCGGGGCAACACTGGGACCCGGTCCGCAGAGCATGGTCAGGTTGTCCCTGAAGTCCGGCAGTCATTGGACTCCGCTCCGCCGCAGTGCCATCCGCTGATCGGCAACAGCGCCTACCGCGACCTGCGCCGGCAGATGCGCGAGCAGGCACAGATCCGCGAGGCCGCCCGCTGGCACGAGAGGGAGCGGCGTGAACAGCTGCTGCGCACCAGCTACAACAAGCTTCGCGAACCCGAGCCAAAGGTCTTGCCATCGGTGGACGAGCTTGCCCAGGCCGCCGAAGCCCGCATCCGCAGGATGCACGAGTCCCACCGCCAGGCCCTTGCCGCCGCACGAGCCGCGCGGTGCGAAGCCCGCACCGTCTCGCCGTGACTACAACGCCCCTAGCCTCCGCGTTTCGGTTGGGGCTGGCCGAGCTGAGTTGATCTTCCGGGTGGTCGTGATGCGGCTGCTGTGGAAGAGCGGGCATGCCGGGG
>NZ_JBIVVI010000847.1:0-4112 GCF_044757675.1 Kitasatospora sp. NPDC091257 | reverse complement strand
GCGCGCGGTGGTGGCCTTCTCGGAGACGTCGACCATCCGGGCGGCGCCCTGGTCGTCGACGTGGGTGAGGCGGTCGCCGGGGGGAGGTGTCGTCACGGGGAACTCCAGGGGCGCGCAGGTCGAATACCGCGCTACCGTACCGTTCCCCGGTCCGGGGAGCCGATCAGGAGTCCAGCAACACCACGTCCACCGCGCTGCCGGCCGGCCGCGCGGTGGTGTCCTCGGGGACGGTGATCAGGCAGTTCGCCCGGGCCAGCGCGCCGACCAGGTGCGACCCGGCGCCGCCCACCGGCTCCACCGTGCCGTCCGCCGCCGAGTAGCGGCCGCGCAGGAACTGCCGGCGGCCGGCCGGGGAGCGCAGCGCCGCCGGGCAGAGCGCGCGGACGACCGGGCGGTGCACCTCCGCGGCGCCGAGCATGGTGCGGATGACCGGACGGACGAAGAGCTCGAAGGAGATGTAGGCGCTCACCGGGTTGCCGGGCAGGGCAAGCAGCGGCACCCCGGCCGCGCCGCCGATCCGGCCGAAGCCCTGCGGCTTGCCGGGCTGCATCCGCAGGCGCCGGAAGTCGACGCCCCCGTAGGACTCGAAGACCTCCTTGACCACGTCGTACGCGCCGACGCTGACCCCGCCGCTGGTGACGATCAGGTCGGCCCGGCCGAGCTGGTCCTCCAGGACGGTGCGCAGCCGCTCGGCCTCGTCCGGGACGGCGCCGACCCGGTAGGCGATGGCGCCGGCCTCCTGGGCGGCCGCGGTGAGGGTGAAGCTGTTGGAGTCGGCGATCTGCCCGGGGCCGACCGGCTCGCCGGGCTGGACCAACTCGCTGCCGGTGGACAGCACCACGACCCGGGGCCGCGGGCGGACCTTCACGGTGGGCCGGCCGATCGCGGCGAGCAGGCCGAGCTGGGCGGGACCGAGCCGGGTGCCGGCCTCCAGCACCCGGGTGCCGGCCGTGACGTCGCTGCCGCGGCGGCGGATGTGCGCGCCCTCGGCGACCGGGCGCAGGACCCGGACCTCCTCGTCCGGGACCGGCGCGGTCATCGCGGCGGCGGCCACCCCGGTGCCGGTGCCGCCGTCGGTCCATTCGACCGGGGCGACGGCCCGGGCGCCGGGCGGCAGCGGGGCGCCGGTCATGATCCGGGCGGCCTGGCCGGGGCCGACCCTGGGCAGCTCGTCGGCGCCGGCCGCGATGTCGCCGACCACCGAGAGCACCGACGGGTAGGTGTCGGTGGCGCCCTCGGTGTCGGCGGTGCGGACCGCGTAACCGTCCATCGAGCTGTTGTCGAAGGGCGGCAGGTCGCCGTCGGCGATCACGTCCTCGTCGAGCCGGCAGCCCTGGGCGTCGAGCAGCTGGAGCTCGATCGCGGGCAGCGGGCCGACCGCGGCCAGCACGTCGGCGAGGTGCTCGTCCACCGTCCAGAGGCGGGGGGCCGCCGGGGCCGGGTCCGCTCCGGCGTCGCAGCAGGCGCTGGGCGTGGTGCTGGGCTCGGTGGACCCGGTCATCGGCGGCTCGCTCTCTGTCGTGGTCGGTCCTGCGTCAGGCCTGCATCTCGGAGCCGACGAACTCCCGCAGCCAGGAGCGGAACTCCGGGCCCAGGTCCTCGCGTTCGGCGGCCAGACGGACGATAGCGCGCAGGTAGTCGGCGCGGTCGCCGGTGTCGTAGCGACGGCCCTTGAAGAGCACGCCGTGCACCTGGCCGCCGTCCGCGGCCTCGCGGTTGGTCAGCTCGCGCAGGGCGTCGGTCAGCTGGATCTCGCCGCCGCGGCCGGGCGGGGTCTCCCGCAGCACGTCGAAGACCAGCGGGTCGAGGACGTAGCGGCCGATCACGGCATAGGCGGACGGGGCCTCGCCGGGCTCGGGCTTCTCGACCAGGTCGGTCACCTGGAAGACGTCCTCGCCGAAGCCGTTCGCCTTGACGGCGGCGCAGCCGTAGAGGTGGATCTGGGAGGGGTCGACCTCCATCAGGGCGACGACCGAGCCGCCGAGCTGCTGCTGCACCTCGATCATCCGGGAGAGCAGCGGGTCGCGCGGGTCGATCAGGTCGTCGCCGAGCAGGACGGCGAAGGGCTGGCCGGCGACGTGCTGCTCGGCGACCGAGACGGCGTGGCCGAGGCCCTTCGGGTCGCCCTGGCGGACGTAGTGCATGTTGGCCAGCTCGACGGACTCGCGGACCCGGGCCAGGCGCTGCTCGTCGCCCTTGCGGACCAGCAGCTCCTCCAGCTCGTAGGCGCGGTCGAAGTGGTCCTCCAGGGCGCGCTTGTTGCGGCCGGTGACCATCAGTATGTCGGACAGGCCCGCGGCGGAGGCCTCCTCCACGACGTACTGGATCGCCGGCTTGTCGACGACCGGGAGCATCTCCTTCGGGGTGGCCTTGGTCGCCGGGAGGAAGCGGGTGCCCAGTCCGGCCGCGGGTACCACGGCCTTGGTTACCGGAACTCGGGAGTTGGTCGTCGTCATGCGTTTACCTTACTCAGGCACGTTTTCGCCCGGCCGAGCACGGGCGGCGGCTAGGACAGCACGTCGCGGGGCCCGGCCACAGTGGCTGGCGTATGGGTCGCGACCGGCTGGGCGAGGGGGTCCCGGCCGACACAGGCCGACAGACTACCCGCCTTTCCCGAACGGTCACGTTCGGCATCCGCTCCGTGATCGGACGGGCAACCGGCCTGCTCGGAGCGGTCGGTTCGGGGGCCATCGGTTCCCGGGCGGCCGGGTTCCCCGGGCTGCCGGGACGAGAGCCGCCAGCAGTCGCCGCCGGCCGCCCGGGCCGCGGCGAGCGCCGCGTCGGCGGCGCGCAGCAGGACGGCCGCGTGGGTGCCGTCCTCGGGCAGCACGGCGATGCCGGCGGCGGCGGTCAGGCCGTTGCCGGCGGCGGGGCGGGACTCGCGCGGGCCGGAGGACCAGTCCAGCAGCAGGTGCCGGCGGACCGACCAGACCAGCCGCTCGGCGACCTGCGCGGCGCCCTCGGCCCCGGTGTCCGGCAGCACCACCAGGAACTCCTCGCCGCCGTAGCGGCCGAGGGTGTCGGCCCGGCGGATCTCCATCGCGAGCCGCTGGGCGAGGTCGCGCAGCACCGCGCCCGCCCGGCCCCGGCCGTGCTCGGCGACGACCGCGTCGAAGCCGGTGATGGCCAGCATCAGCACGGCGAGCGGGCGCGGGCCGTCGGCCTGCTCGGTGTGCTCGGCGCGGCGGGCCCGTTCGATCTCCCGGTCCAGGGTGAGCTGGAGGTGGCGGTAGTTCCACACCCCGGTGAGCGGGTCGCAGGAGGCGGTGCGCTCCAGCTCGGCGCAGCGCTCCTCCAGTTCGGCGATCCGTCCGCGCAGCCGCTGCGCCCCGGCGGCGGCCCCGGCCCGCTCCCGCCGTCCGCGCAGTCCGAGGGCGGTGGCGCCGGCCAGTGCGGGGACGCTCAGTGCGGCCAGGGCCTGGACCAGCAGCGGGGTGGTCAATGGGGGGTGCCCTTTCGCGTGTCAGGCTCTGCGCGTCGACGGTGCGCAGGCCAGGAGGATCGGATGAACGAGGATCGGATGCCCAACGAGAAGAGCGGCCTGAGGACACGGCTGTTGACGGAACGGCGCGAACTGGCCGCCGAGGAGCGCGCGGCGGCCGCCGGCGCGCTGGCCGCGCACGCCGGGGAGCTGGCCGCCGCGGGCGCCACGGTGGCCGCCTACGTCTCGGTGGGCGCCGAGCCCGGGACGCGGCCGCTGCTGGACGCGCTGCGGGCGCGCGGGGTGCGGGTGCTGCTGCCGGTGCTGCTGGCGGACAACGACCTGGACTGGGCGGAGTACGCGGGGCCCGACGCACTGGCCCCGGCCGGACGCGGGCTGCTGGAGCCGGTCGGCCCGCGGCTCGGGCCGCAGGCGGTGACCGGGGCCGCGGTGGTGCTGCTGCCGGGCCTGGCGGTGGACCGCTCCGGGCTGCGGCTGGGCCGGGGCGGCGGCAGCTACGACCGGGTGCTGGCCCGGCTGGCGCGGGCGGGCGCGCGGCCGGTGCTGGCGGTGCTGCTGTACGAGCACGAGCTGCTGGAGCGGGTGCCGGCCGAGCCGCACGACCGGCCGGTGGACCTGGCGGTGCTGCCCTCGGGGGTGCGCAGGCTGGGGTGAGAACGGCGGCGGCCCC
>NZ_JBIVVI010000846.1:0-4112 GCF_044757675.1 Kitasatospora sp. NPDC091257 | reverse complement strand
GCCGCCCCCGTTGTCGCCGCACCCGGTGGCGAGGGCCAGCAGGGCCACCGCCCCCGCCGCGTACGTCCTGGTCCTGCTCCGCCCGTTCCTGATCACCGCTGCGCGCTCCCGGTTCCCGTCCAGCATTCTCTCAGCTATGCACGGTAACGGCCGGTCCCGCGGTTCCCGGTACGGGGCTACTCCAGGTGCTCGCTGGTGAAGGACCAGCGGTGCACCGGGCGGCCGAGCAGCTCGGCCGGCGGGTCGGCGACGGGCACCGGCTCGCCGTTCCACCAGGTGATCAGCAGCACCCGCCCGCCCGGGGCGGTGAGCAGTTCGAGGCGCTCCAGCCCGGCCGAGCCGCGAAGCCGGGGCAGCGCCGACTCCCGCGCCCAGGCGGCGAGTTCGGGCCCGCACCCGTCGGCGGCCCGGGCCTCCCACATCGCGGCGACGGTCATGCCGCGCCACCGCCGAGGGCGTCGTAGGCCTGGCCGTGGACGTCGGTGTGGGGCACGTGGACCTCGGTCACCGGCAGCGAGGAGTCGGCGGACAGGTCGAAGGCGGACGGCGTGCGGTCGCGCCACACCATCTCGGCGCCGAGCGCCGCGACCATCGCGCCGTTGTCGGTGCACAGGCCCGGCCGGGGCACCCGCAGCCGGATGCCGGCCCGGTCGCAGCGCTGCTGGGCCATCTCGCGCAGCCGCGAGTTGGCCGCGACGCCGCCGCCGATCATCAGGTGGTCGACGCCGCTGTCCTTGCACGCCTTGACGGCCTTGCGGGTGAGCACGTCGGTGACCGCCTCCTGGAAGGACGCCGCCACGTCGGCGATCGGCACCTCCTCGCCGGCCCGGCGCCTGGCCTCCACCCAGCGGGCGACGGCGGTCTTCAGGCCGGAGAAGGAGAAGTCGTACTCCGGGTCGTTCTTGCCGGTCAGGCCGCGCGGGAAGGCGATCGCCTTCGGGTCGCCCTCGCGGGCCGTGCGGTCGACGATCGGGCCGCCGGGGAAGCCGAGGCCGAGCACCCGGGCGACCTTGTCGAAGGCCTCGCCGGCCGCATCGTCGATGGTCGCGCCGAGCGGGCGGACGTCGCTGGTGATGTCCTCGCTGAGCAGCAGCGAGGAGTGCCCGCCGGAGACCAGCAGGGCCATCGTCGGCGAGGGCAGCCGGCCGTGCTCCAGCTGGTCGACGCAGATGTGCGAGGCGAGGTGGTTGACCCCGTACAGCGGCTTGTCCAGCGCCCAGGCGTACGCCTTCGCGGCGCTGACGCCGACCAGCAGCGCGCCGGCCAGGCCGGGGCCCGCGGTGACGGCGATGCCGTCCAGGTCGCTCGCCTTGATCCCGGCGGTGTCCAGGGCGCGCTGGATGGTCGGGACCATCGCCTCCAGGTGCGCGCGGCTGGCGATCTCCGGGACGACGCCGCCGAAGCGGGCGTGGTCGTTGACGCTGGAGGCGACCGCGTCGGCCAGCAGCGTGGTGCCGCGCACGATGCCGACGCCGGTCTCGTCGCAGGAGGTCTCGATGCCGAGGACGAGCGGTTCGTCAGCCATGGCGGGTGTCCTCAATGTCCTTCGGGTCAGTGCTGTCAGTGCTCGGGGAGTCGAGGCGCATCACCAGCGCGTCGACGTTGGCGGGCTGGTAGTAGCCGCGCCGGATGCCCACCGGTTCGAAGCCGTGGCGCTCGTACAGCCGTTGGGCGCGCGGGTTGTCCACCCGCACCTCCAGCAGCAGCTCGGCGCACTCGCGCCGGGCGGCCTCCCGGATCAGGTCGGTGAGCAGCGCCGCGCCGAGGCCGGCGCCCTGGTGGCGCGCGTCGACGGCGATGGTCTGGACGTCGCCCTCACCGGCGATCGCCATCAGGCCGGCGTAGCCGACGATCGTGCCGTCCGGGGCGGCCGCGACGGTGTAGTGGCGGGTGCCGCCGGGGTGGGACTCGGCCAGTTCGGACCAGAACATCCCGGCGGACCAGGCGTCCTCGGGGAAGAGCCGCAGCTCCAGCTCCAGCACCGGCGCGATGTCCCACCAGCGCATCGGGCGCAGGGTGGTGCCGTGGTTCACGCCGGGAGCACCGCCTTGTAGCCGGCCGGGACCTGGGCGTCCGGGCGGCGCAGGTACAGCGGGTGGTTCGGCAGCAGCTCGCGCCCGGCGGCCAGCTCGGCGGCGGCGAACCCGGCCAGGGCGCCGGCCGAGACGTGCTCGGGGCCGTGCCCGCCCGGGAAGGCGTCGGGGTAGAGCAGCGCGCCGGCGCCGACGGAGCGTTCCTGCGGGGTCAGCTCGGCCGGGCGGTCCACGCCGGGGCCCTCGGTGCGGCGGCCCTCGGCGTCGTACGAGGCCCAGTAGACCTCCTTGCGGCGCGCGTCGGTGGCGACGGTGAACGGCTGCCCGGCCAGGCCCTCGGCGCGGGCCTGGAAGGCGATCGCGTCCAGGGTGCAGACGCCGTGCACCGGCAGCCCGAGCGCGTGGCCGAGCGCGGCGGCGGTCACCAGGCCGACCCGCAGGCCGGTGTACGGGCCGGGGCCGACGCCGACCGCGATGCCGGTCAGCCGGTGCTTGTCCACCCCCGCGGCCCGCAGCACCCCGTCGATCGCGGGCAGCAACAGTTCGCCGTGGCGCCTGGCGTCGACCTGGTGGGTCTCGGCGAGGACGGCCGTGCCGTCGTGGACGGCGGCGGTGACGGCGGGGGTAGCGGTGTCGAACGCGAGCAGCAGCACGGGGTCAAGGTTAGACCGCGTTGGGCCGACCGGCCGATCGGCAAGGTGTACCAGCCGGGAACACACATCCGAGGCGCTGCGACCCGCGCGGATGAACCTGGCACGATGGGGCCGTACGTAAAGGGACGGCGGCGGGAGCGGCAACGTGGCGAAGATGGGTCCTGGAGTGGTGGTCACGGGGTTGACCCTGGGGGCCCTGGCGGTGGTGAGCCTGCTGGCCTTCCAGGCCAACGGCGCCCAGGACCGGGCCGGCGGCCCCAGGCCCACGGCCACCACCACGGCGACCGGCACCGCGACCGCCGCGGCGCCGACCGCCTCGGCCGCCCCGACCGTCCCCGCGCTGCCGACCACCTCGGGCACCGGCATCCGCGTGGTCTACTCGGTCGGCAGCCACTACGTCTGGCTGGTCGACCCGAAGAAGACTCCGCAGGTCGCGGCCGCCTTCCCGGTCACCCCGGGCTCGGTCGAGCCGGCCCCGGGCAGCTACGCCGTGTACAGCCGCACCCAGACCACCACCGGGACGGACGGCAAGCAGATCGAGCACGTGGTGCGCTTCGCGCAGCAGAACGGCGTGGTGTTCGGCTTCAGCGCGGCGGTGGACGGCGCGACGCCGACCACCGACCCGAGCGCCAAGACCGGCGGCATCCGCAGCGGACGCGCCGAGGGGCAGCTGCTCTGGGACTTCGCGCCCAAGGACACCAAGGTGGTCGTGATCGCCTGACCCGGACGGCCCGGAACGGCCCGGGCCCGGAAGGACCGGCCTCACGCGGCCCGGGGCGCCCGCGCCTCGGGCCGTTCGTCCTGTCGGGGCCGCGGTTCGGGCGGGGTGGACACCGCCTCGGCGGCCGCGCAGGCGGCCAGCAGCGCCCGCATCGGCTCTCCCGGAGCGCGACGGGCCGGTTCTCCGGCCCCGGCGGCGGGGACCGCGCGCTTCGGGGCGGGGGTGGTGCTCGACATGGCGCCTCCCTAGTTAGGCAGACCTAACCGCAGCACCCATCCCACCACGCCCGGCACCCCGCCCGCAACATCTTGCCGACAGCCTGTCGGCAAGATGTCGGCGGGACGTCGGCACCCCGTCGGCGCCCGTCGGCTATCCGAGGTCCGCCAGCGCCGCGTCCGCCCAGCGCGGGCCGATCCCGGTCAGCACCACCCGGCGCGGGTCCTGGTCGTCCCCGTCCGCCGTGCCGCCGATGGCGCGCTCGATCCGGACCTCCAGCCGGTCCTCGGACAGCCGCTCGACCTTGCCCTCGCCCCACTCCACCACGACCACCGACTCGGGCAGCGAGACGTCCAGGTCGAGGTCCTCCATCTCGTCCAGGTCCCCGCCCAGCCGGTACGCGTCCACGTGCACCAGCGCCGGGCCGCCGACCAGCGAGGGGTGCACCCGGGCGATCACGAAGGTCGGTGAGGTCACCGCCCCGCGGAC
>NZ_JBIVVI010000845.1:0-4116 GCF_044757675.1 Kitasatospora sp. NPDC091257 | reverse complement strand
GCGTTCACCACGGCGGCGGCGGCCAGGCTCCGCCGGTCGGTCCGCACGCCGCGCACGGCGCCGTCCGGGCCGGGACAGCCGGTGAAGAATCCACTTCCAGAGGATGAGCAGACGGCTACGAGCGGTCTGGCAGACTTGCCGTCCATGGGGGAACCGACCGAGATCCAGCGAGGCGACGCCGGGCGCGCCGACGCGGCCAGTGGTGGCGGTTCCGAAGCAGCGAAGGCCCTCCCCGGCCGCCTGCCCGATGGAGCCACCCGTGCCGCACAGTCCCGTACCGCCGTCCTGCGCCGCCGCATCGGCGCCCAGCGCCGGTCACCGGCCAGACCGCGGATCTGGTTCGAACTGGCGCTGATCGGGATCAGCTACTGGATCTACTCGATCGTGCGCAACGCGGTTCCCGAACAGGAAGCGATAGCCCAGAAGCACACGCGCTGGATCTGGGACCTGGAGCAGCACCTCGGCATCGCCGTCGAGCGCTCGATCAACCACGCCGTGGACAGCGTCGGGTGGCTCATCACCGGGATGAACTACTACTACGCGACACTGCACTTCGTGATCACGATCGGCGTGCTGGTCTGGCTCTACCGCAGCCACCCCGGGCGCTACGTCGCGGCCCGCACCGTGCTGTTCGTGACCACCGGGATCGCCCTGGTCGGCTTCTACTTCTTCCCGCTGGCCCCGCCCCGGCTGATGACCGACGGCGGCTTCATCGACACCGTGAAGGTCCACGGCACCTGGGGCTCGATGGCCTCCGGGCCCGCCGCGCACGTCTCCAACCAGTACGCGGCCATGCCCTCGATGCACATCGGCTGGTCGATGTGGTGCGGCCTGGCGATCTTCTTCCTGGCCCGCCGGACGTGGGTCCGGGTGCTCGGCCTGCTGTACCCCGCCGCCACCCTGGTGGTCATCGTCTCCACCGCCAACCACTTCTGGATGGACGCCGTCGGCGGCGAGCTCTGCCTGGCGGTGGGCTTCCTCGCCGCCCGCTGGCTGTACCACGAGTGGGTCTACAAGCTGCCCAGGGTGCCCGCCCGGGAGACGGCGGCCGAGCAGCCGGTCACCGTGCCCGAGCAGTGGAGCGAGCCCGCGGTCAGCAGCGCACGCCGCTAGCGGCGCCGCGCCGGCCCGCCACGCCGGCCGCCCGGAACGTCGAAGGGGCCCCGCACGGGGCCCCTTTCGCGTGCCCGTCAGCCGGAGCCGTAGAACAGCCGGTCCACCACCACCCGGGCCCGCCGGGTGATCCGCCGGTAGTCGTCCAGCAGCTCGCCGCTGTGCCCGGAGCCGTACCCGAGGTAGCGGGCCACCCCGGCCAGCTCCCGGGCCTCCCCCGGGAAGCTGTCCCCGGGCCGGCCGCGCACCAGCATCACCGCCGCCCGCACCCGGGAGGCCAGCACCCAGGCCGCGTCCAGCACCTCGGCGTCCTCCGACCCGACCAGCCCGGCCCGCTCGGCGGCCGCCAGTGCCGCCCTGGTCCGGGTGGTGCGCAGGGCCGGCAGCTCGTGCCCGTGCCGGAGCTGCAGCAGCTGCACCGTCCACTCGACGTCCGCCAGCCCGCCCCGGCCGATCTTGGTGTGGGTGGTCGGGTCGGCCCCGCGCGGCAGCCGCTCGGCCTCGATCCGCGCCTTGATCCGGCGGATCTCCACCAGGTCCCGCTCCGGCACCCCGCCGCCGGGGTAGCGCAGCGGGTCGATCAGCTGCCGGAACCGCGCGCCCAGCTCCTCGTCCCCGGCCACCGGCTCGGCCCGCAGCAGCGCCTGGCTCTCCCAGGCGTGCGACCAGCGCCGGTAGTAGGCCGCGTACGAGGCCAGGGTGCGCACCAGCGGGCCGCTGCGGCCCTCCGGCCGCAGGTCGGCGTCGACCAGCAGCGGCGGCTCGGTGGAGGGCGCGCCCAGCTGGGTGCGCAGCTCGTGGCAGACCGCCTGGGCGGCCCGGGCCGCCTCCTCCTCCAGCGAGCCGAGCAGCGGCTCGTGGACGAAGAGCACGTCCGCGTCCGAGCCGTAGCCCAGTTCGTGGCCGCCGAAGCGGCCCATCGCGATCACCGAGATCCGGGTCGGCAGGTCCCCGTGCTCGGCCTCCCACCCGGCTACGCAGGCGCGCAGCGCGCCGCCCAGGGTGGCGGCGTTGAGCGCGGTGAGCGCCTCCCCCGCGGTGTCCAGCGCCTCGGCGGGGTCCTCCCCGAGCCGCCCGAGCACGTCCGCCGCGGCGGTGCGGAACAGCTCCCGGCGGCGCACCGAGCGGGCGGCGGCCACCGCGGCGTGGGTGGACCCGGCCCGGCCGACGGCGGCCAGCACCTCCGACTGCAGCGCCGCCCGGCCGCGCGGCTCCAGGCCGCGCGGATCGCCCAGCATGGCCACCGCCTCGGGGGCGCGCAGCAGCAGGTCGGGGGCGAGCCGGCCGGCCGACAGCACCCGGGCCAGCTGCTCGGCGGCGGCGCTCTCGTCCCGCAGCAGCCGCAGGTACCAGGGCGTGCGGCCGAGCGCGTCGGAGACCTGGCGGAAGTTGAGCAGCCCGGCGTCCGGGTCGGCGGACTCGGCGAACCAGCCGAGCAGCACCGGCAGCAGGGTCCGCTGGATGGCGGCCTTGCGGCTCACCCCGGAGGCGAGCGCGCTGAGGTGCCGCAGCGCGGCCGCCGGGTCCGCGTAGCCCAGCGCCTCCAGCCGGGCCCGGGCCGCGTCCGGGCTCAGCCCGGTGGCGCCCTGCGGCAGTTCGGCGACGGCGTCCAGCAGCGGCCGGTAGAACAGCTTCTCGTGCAGCCGCCGGACCTCCATCGCGTGCCGCTTCCACTCGCGCTGCAGCGCGGCCACCGGGTCGGCGCGGGTGTCGTCGTTGATCAGCGCCGCCAGCGAGCGGGCCAGCCGGCGCAGGTCCTCGTCGGCGGTGGGCATCAGGTGGGTGCGGCGCAGCCGGTACAGCTGGATGCGGTGCTCCAGCGAGCGCAGGAAGCGGTACGCGGCGTCCAGCGAGGCGGCGTCCGCCCGGCCCACGTACCCGCCCCGGGAGAGGGCGGCCAGCGCCTCCAGGGTGTTGCCGCTGCGCAGCGCCGGGTCGGTGCGGCCGTGCACCAGCTGGAGCAGCTGCACGGAGAACTCGACGTCGCGCAGCCCGCCCGGGCCGAGCTTGAGCTGGCGGTCCAGCTCGGTGGCCGGGATGGAGTCGACCACCCGGCGGCGCATCTGCTGCACGTCGGCGACGAAGTTCTCCCGGGCGGCGGCCTGCCAGACCATCGGGGCGAGCGCCTCGACGTACGCGGCGCCGAGTTCCGCGTCCCCGGCGACCGGGCGGGCCTTGAGCAGCGCCTGGAACTCCCAGGTCTTGGCCCAGCGCTGGTAGTAGGCGAGGTGGCTGGCGAGGGTGCGCACCAGCGGGCCGTTGCGCCCCTCGGGGCGCAGGTTGGCGTCCACCGGCCAGATCGTGCCCTCGCCGGTGGTGTCCGCGCACAGCCGGGTGAGGGCGGCGGCCAGCCGGGTCGCGGCCCTGATCGCCTCCGGCTCGTCCACGCCCTCGCGCGGCTCGGCGACGAAGACCACGTCCACGTCCGAGACGTAGTTGAGCTCGCGGCCGCCGCACTTGCCCATGCCGATCACGGCGAGCCGGCAGGCCGCGGCGGCCTCCGGGTCCTGCTCGGCGGCGAGGTCCAGGGCGGTCTGGAGGGTGGCACCGGCCAGGTCGGCGAGTTCGGCGGCGGTCTGCGCGAGGTCGGTGGTGCCGGTGAGGTCGCGGGCGGCGATGGCGAGCAGGCAGCGGCGGTAGGCGACGCGCAGCGCGTTGGCGGGGCCGAGGGCGTCGTCCCGGACGCCTTCGGCGAGGGCGCGGCGGAAGTCCTCCGGGCCGGGGTGCATGTCGCGCAGTTCGAAGGTGACCAGCACGTGCCAGTCGTGCGGGTGCCGGGCCAGGTGGTCGCCGAGCGCGGTGGAGACGCCGAGCACGCCGAGCAGCCGGTCGCGCAGCGGCTTGGAGGTGGTGAGGGTGTCGCGCAGGGTGTGCCGGTCGGCCTCGTCGGCGGCCTCCAGCAGCCGGAGTGGCCGAAGATGACCGGCAAGAAGCTCGACGAGCGGCTCGGCCGGATCACCTTCTGGACCCTGACGGTCGGCTTCCACGCGACCTTCCTGGTCC
>NZ_JBIVVI010000844.1:0-4118 GCF_044757675.1 Kitasatospora sp. NPDC091257 | reverse complement strand
CTTCCTATCGCCCCCGGGGGGTGGGGGGGGGGGGGCTCCTATGGTGGAGCCGCGTGATGGCGACCAAGACGGAGGGTGCCGGGGCCCCGGCACCGGTCCGGGTGTTCCTGCTGGACGACCACGAGGTGGTGCGCCGCGGCGTGCACGACCTGCTGGACTGCGAGCCGGACCTGGAGGTGGTCGGGGAGGCGGCGACGGCCGAGCAGGCGCTCGTCCGGGTGCCCGCGCTGCGGCCCGACGTGGCCGTGCTGGACGTCCGGCTGGGCGACGGTGACGGCGTCTCGGTCTGCCGTGAGCTGCGCTCGCGGATGCCCGGGCTGGCCTGCCTGATGCTGACCTCCTTCGACGACGAGGAGGCGCTGCTGGACGCCGTGATGGCGGGCGCCGCCGGGTACGTGCTCAAGCAGATCAGCGGGACCGACCTGGTCGCCGCCGTCCGCACCGTCGCCTCCGGCCGCTCGATGCTCGACCCCGGCGCCGCGACCCGCCTCCTGAACCGCCTGCGCAGCGACGCCGAACCCGCCCAGCCGGTCACCACCGGACCGGGCCTGACCGCGCGCGAGCAGGAGGTCCTCGAACTCATCGGCGAGGGCCTGACCAACCGGCAGATCGGCGAGCGGCTCTACCTCGCCGAGAAGACCGTCAAGAACCACGTGTCGCGGCTGCTCGCCAAGCTCGGCGTCGAGCGGCGGGTGCAGGCCGCCCTGATCGCCACCGAGCTGCGCCAGGCCTCCGCGGCCGCGCAGCCCTCCGTGCTGCGCACCGGCCGGGGCTGAGCCCGGCCGTTCGGCACCGTCTGTGCCCGTTCGGTGCGGTGCAGTGCCGTTCGGGGCCGAACGGTCCTTCGGCCCCGGGCCTGGGACCCGGGGCCGAAGGACCGCCGGGCGGGGCTCTCGCCGGGCCCGGCCGGGACCATCGGCCCTCGCGGCCCGGCCCGGGCCCGGGCGAGCATCGCTCGCATGAACCGCGACCACGTCCCGTCCCCCCGGCCCGTCCCGTACGACCCGCCCGTCCCGTACGACCCGCCCGGTCCGTTCGACCGGCCCGTCCTGGCCGTCGCGTACGACGGCCCCGCTCCGTTCGAGCGGCCCGTTCCGTCCGGCCGCCCTGTTCCGCAGGACCGGCCCGACCTGCCGGAACTGCGCGAACTCGACCGGAAGCGGTCGCTGGAGCTGCTGGCCCGGGCCGACGTCGGCCGGGTGGTCTACACGGTCGACGCCCTCCCGGCCGTCCTGCCGGTGCCGTTCCGGCTGGCCCCCGGCGGTGTGCTGCTCTCGGCACCGGCCGGCTCCGAACTGGCCCGGGCGGTGGACGGCGCGGTGATCGCCTTCGAGGCCGACGAGGTGGACGGCCGGGACGGCTCCGGCTGGTTCGTCACCGTCCTCGGCCGCGCGCAGGTCCGCCCGGCGGCCAGGACGGCCGATCCGGGCGGCACGGTCCGCATCCGCATCCGCCCGGAACTGGTCATCGGCCGGTGCCTGGCCTGAGCCGGCGGCCCCGAGGCGTCCTCACGGCCCCAGCAACGCCAGGGCGGTGCGCAGGAGTTCGGCGTCCGCCGCGGCGTCCGCGGTGCCGGCCAGGCCGGAGCGGAAGAGCGAGGCGCCCTCGATCAGCATGACGAACACCTGGGCGCGGGCGTGCCGTTCCTCCTCCGTCAGGGCCGGTTGGCGTTCGGCGAGGAAGCAGGCGACCAGCTCCCGGTAGCGGTCGTAGAAGGCCCGGACGGTGGCGGCCACCGAGGGGTCGCGGGCGGCCAGCGCCCACAGCTCGGCGAACAGGCGGACCAGGCGCACGTCCTGCTG
Organism: Kitasatospora sp. NPDC091257; assembly: GCF_044757675.1. Taxonomy (NCBI): domain Bacteria; kingdom Bacillati; phylum Actinomycetota; class Actinomycetes; order Kitasatosporales; family Streptomycetaceae; genus Kitasatospora; species Kitasatospora sp. NPDC091257. The sequence goes on along the minus strand of NZ_JBIVVI010000844.1, from coordinate 2,316 downwards.
CTCGGCGAGCAGTTCGCGGAGCAGGGCGTCCTCGTCGCGGCCCGGGTCGAGCAGCGGCGCGAGCCGTTCCACCGAGCGGGCGAGGACGCGCTCCAGCACGGCGGCCACCAGCTCGGCGTGGGTCGGGAAGTAGTGCTGGAGGTGGCCGAGGCGGACGCCCGCGGCGGCGGCCACCGCTCGCATGGACAGTTCGGTGCCGCCCGCGGTGACGAGCAACTCCTCCGCGGTGTCCAGCAGTTGCTCCCGCCGCTGGGCGCCCTTGCCGCTCAGGCCCCGGACGCTGCTCATGCCGCCGCCGCCGTGCCGCGCCGCCCGTCGGCCCCGGTGGCCGTGACGGTGACGGTGACGCCCAGGGCCGCCAGGTCCTCCAGGACCTGCCCGGGGCGCGGGGTCTGCTCGGGGAAGGCCACCCCGGCGGGCGGCGGGGCGCCGTCCGTGCCGAGCACCCGGCGCAGCGCCAGCAGGGCGCCGACGGCGGTGAGCCGGGCCTGGCCGCCCCGGTCCTCGACGGTGGCGGTGAGGGCGCGTCCGCCGGAGGCGACGTCGGTGCGCAGCAGGGCGGTGCCGCCCTCGCCGGGGGAGTGGAGCAGGGCGCGGCGGGCCGGCTCCCAGCGGTCGCCGCGGCCCCAGCGGAAGAAGCCGGCGTGCCGGGCCGCGAGCAGGGCGGTGGTGGAGGAGCGGGAGCTGAAGCCGATCCGGGTGGCGGCGGTGGTGGCGCCCAGGGTGAGCGGGAGGGTGAACTGCTCGGGGGTGTCGATCCCGGCGACCAGGGTCGGGGTGTCGCCGATGCGGACGGTCCGCGGGCGGCTGAGCGGGGCGACGGAGCGGCGTCGGCCGTCCTGGATCACCTCGTAGTCGAGTCCCAGGCGGTCCATGAACTCCACCGAGTCGGCGCCGGCCCGGTCCGCGAGGTCCCAGCGGATGGCGGTCTCGATCCGCTCGGCCCGGCCCAGCCGGTCCGCCAGGGCGGCGGCGACCAGGCTGGTCACCCCGCCCATCCAGGCCGAGGAGAGCAGCACCGGGGCGGTCGGGCGCAGCAGGGCGGCGAGCGTGGCCGCGCGCTGGAGCCGGGCGGTCCAGCGGGTGACGTCCACGTACGGGACGCCCGCGCGGACGGCGGCCCGCAGCACCCGGTCGTCCGGGTCGTTGACCACCCCGACCACGGCCCGTACGGCGGCGGTGAACGGCTCGGGGTCGGCGAGGTCCCAGCGGCGGACGGTGGTGTCGTCCAGTTCGGCGGCGAGGGCGGCGCCGCGCTGCTCGGAACGGCCGGTGAGCAGCAACGGCCAGGTGGGGGAGGCGAGTCGGGCGAGTTCGGCGCCGACGGTGCCGTAGCCGCCGACCAGCAGGACGGGGCCGTCGGGGTTGTGGCTGAGGCGGTCCGAGGGGAAGGTGGGGTGCGGGGAGAGTTCTGAGACGGATGTGGGGCTCATGGAGACAAATATAGGTCGCCCGACCTAAAATTTTCGTCATGACGTACTCCGATTCCCCCGAACAGACCTTTGACCTGCGTTCCTTCGACAGCGGCCACGGCCGCCTCGCCTACCTCGACGCCGGTACGGGCGAACCCCTGGTGCTGCTGCACGGCGGCCTGCTGGACCGCCGGAGCTGGGCCGACCAACTCCCGGCCCTGCTGCCCGAATACCGGGTGATCGCCCCGGACACCCGCGGCCACGGCGCCTCCGACAACGCCGGCCGGCCCTTCCGCCCCGCCGACGACCTGGCGGACCTGCTGCGCCACCTCGGCCTGGGCCCGGTGACCGTGATCGGGCTCTCCATGGGCGGGACGATCGCCCTCGACCTCGCCCTCGAACACCCCGAACTGGTCCGCGCGCTGGTGATCAGCGGCAACGGCACCAGCGAATCCGAGTTCACCGACCCGTGGCTCGGTGAACTCGCCGCCCACCAGACCGCCGCGCTCGCCGAGGGCGACGCCGAGGCCTGGCTCGACTCCTTCACCAGCCTCGCCTCCGGGCCGCACCGCCGCCTGGACGAGGTCGACCCGGAGGTGGTGCGCCGGCTCAAGGAGATGACCCGGAGCACCGTCGCCAAGCACACCCCCGACGAGCCCCAGTACCTGGTGCCGGTGACCGACACCTGGAAGCGGCTCACCGGGATCACCGTCCCGCTGCTGGCGATCAACGGCGGCATCGACTCCGTGGACCACATCAACCTGGCCGAACGGGTCGTGCGCACCGTCGTCGAAGGCCGCGCGGTGATCGTCGAGGGCACCGGGCACTACCCCAACATGGAACGGCCGGAGGAGTTCAACAGCCACCTCCTCGGCTTCCTGCGCACCGTCGTCGAAGGCCGCGC
>NZ_JBIVVI010000843.1:0-4125 GCF_044757675.1 Kitasatospora sp. NPDC091257 | reverse complement strand
GACGCCGCCCCGCCCCTCCCGGGGGCGCGTTGCCCCACGCGTGCACCGACTGCCGGCCCGGGCCGCGACGTCCGGACGTAGCGGACCGCCCATCCACCCCTACGCTGAGTAGCGACCCATCGACACATGCCGGAAGGACCCGCCCGTGCGCCGCTCCCGCCTCGCGTTGTCCCTGGTCCTGACCACCGTGGTCGCCTCCGGCCTGGTCGCCGTCGACACCGTTCAGGACGAGCCCTACCTGTCCGTCAGCCTGCCGGTGCTCCGCGACCCGCAGGCCCAGCAGCTGCTCCACCGCATGACGGACCCGGTGCAGGACTGGGTCGAGTCCGGGGATCCGGCGGCCGTCGGCTATGCCGGGACGGTGATCGACCCGGCGAATCAGCGCGCCGACATCTACTGGAAGGGCGAGGCCCCGGCCGAGGTCCGTTCCCTGCTCGACGCGAACGCCGCGAGCGCCGGCCCCGGCTACACCGTCGACGTCCACCGGAGCCCGTACTCCCGCGCCGAGATGCGCGCCGCGATCGACCGGTTCACCGCCGGCGTGGCGCGCGACGCGTGGACGTCGATCGGCCCGCAGGAGGACGGCACCGCCATCGCGATCACGTACGCGCGGGCGAAGGCGAAGCAGCTGACCGGCGGTGACACGGCCGTGCAGGCGTACTCCCGGCAGGCCGCCGAGATCGCCGGGATGCCGGTGACGGCCGGCGTCGAGGAGACCCCGGTCGCGCTGTCCGGCAGCCGGCACTCCGACAGCGCGCCGCACTACGCGGGTGCCGAGGTGAGCACCGGAAAGGCGTCGTTCTGCTCGACGGCGTTCAGCGGCTGGAAGGGCGGGACGAAGGTGCTGCTGACCGCCGCGCACTGCGGCGGCGGCCGGTACTACAACGGCACCGGGAGCTACATCGGCGACCTGTCCTCGGTCGGGGACGGCCTGGACGTCGGCATGATCGCGATCAGCGGGAGCGGCGGCGGCCGGTTCTACGACGGCGCCTGGTCGGACAGGGGCGGCTCGTCCCGGCACACGTACGGGGCCGGACGGAACAACGTCGGGGACCTGATCTGCCTCAGTGGTGCCCAGTCGGGGTGGAAGTGCGACGTGCAGATCAAGCGGGTCGACGTGGAGACGACGAACGACGAGGGCACGAGGATCAAGCCGGTCGACGTCGCGGAGTCGAAGGGCGGCGACCGCCGGGCGATCGCCGCGAAGGGCGACAGCGGCGGCCCGGCACTGGCGAACCCGTCCGGCCCGAACGGCGACATGGAGGCCCGCGGCGTGATCGTGGCCGCCCGGTCGGAGGTCGGCTGCCCGGCCGGATCCACGGCGCACCCGACGACCTGCTACGCGCAGGTGATGTACGTGCCGATGACCCCGGTGGTGAACCGGATGGGCTTCTCGCTCTCCTGACCCGGGGGCCCTTCACGGCTGTGCCTCGCCACCTCCGATGGCGAGCGCGAGCTTCCACATGCCGGTGGACGGGTTGACCTCGTGTTCCTTCCCTGATTCGGCCAGTTGTTTCGCCCGACTCGCAGCCAGCCGCCAGCGCGGCGCGTAGAGGTCGAACTTCATGCCGGTCTTCCCGTACCCGGCCGGGAACGCCTCATCAAGGGCCGGCATGAGCTGCTTGAACGATTGAGCCGGACGGCGATAGTCCTTGAAGTGCAGCAGGAGCCACACCTCGAAGCAGGGGTTGGAGAACGCCACCTCGATGTTCTTCTTCCGCGCCTCGACTGCCGTCTGCCCCAGGTTGGGAAATTCATCGACGTCGAGCACGCACCACGTCGCGTCGTACTCGCCGTCCGCTTGGTCACGCAGGAGCACCGCGTGATCGACGACCTGGGAGGGCGACCTCGGGCATTCGACGATCTTCAGCGAAACGGCTGGATTCCGGGCACTCGACTTGAGCCCCTGAAGGTAGTCGCGCTCGGTCACCTTCGCGCCGCAGACGACCAGCAGGCGCTGCCGCGACTCCCGATGCCCCGCCCGCCTGGTCAGTGACGTGTCAAAATTGGGACGCTTGCTTCCGCTCGGCTTCGCCGCCCTTGCCATCTTCATCCCCCCGCGCCGCCACGGCGCTGGCAAAATCGTCGTCGATGTACGGCACGCCGCCGTAGCTCCCGCTGAGGTACCGCCGCTCGCGGTTCTCCTCCTGGCGCGGCTTGAAGTCGGCGAGGGCGAAGAGCTCCGTCTCACCGTGCTCGTTCTTCTCCACGAACCAGACCTGGTCCCGCCGCAGGATCTCCTCCCCGCCGGTCCGGCCGAGCAGACTGGAGTCGTGCGAGGTGAAGATCAACTGGGCGCCGTTCGGATTGGTGGCGGAATCCTGGAAGAGCCCGATCAGGCGTGCGGTGAGAACCGGGTGGAGGCTCGAATCGATTTCGTCCACCACGAAGGTTCCACCCCGTCGGAGCGCCCCCGTGATGAGGGGTGCTTGCCGCAGCAGAACCTGTGTTCCCTCGGACTCCTCGGACACGTCCATCCTGACGATCCCGTCGCGCCCGCGATGTCCTATCCACGGGCGCATGACCTCGCGCGGCCCGTTCTCTTCGAGGCCTGCCAACCGCCACTCCGGAATGCGCGCACCGTAGCGCTTCCGAAGCTCCCCCTCGTCTTCCAGCACGCGCTCGGTGCCGCAATCGGCGATCCCGAGGTCCGCGGCACGCAGCAGCTCGATGAACTCCGGGTACCGGTCCGGGTTTTCGAGGATTCGCGCAGCCCCGAGGCGGCCCGCGCCGCCCGGCAGCCGTCGGCTGAACTGGAGGCTCCGGGCGAACCAGTCGTACACCGGACGGAAGTCGTCCTGCCGGGATCGCGCCGCGAGGGACATGAAGAGGACATTGGGTTCGGTGATGTTCTCGACCAGCTCCAGCTCTCGCCGGTGCTGCGAGTCACCGATCTCCACCCCGTCGGCCGAACGCTCGAAGATCTTGCGCTTCCTGCCGCGGGGAAAGCTGTGCAGCCACTCGTCGACCACCCGGTCGTCGTCAACGCTGAACCCGTAGGTGTAGCGGATCCCGTCGATCAGCAGGTCCACCACGTACCAGGACGGTTCCCTGCGCGCCGCCTCTTCGAGACGGAAGGGCTGCCGGGCCACACCACCGTCCGGCTCCGCGTCCCGATGCGAGTTGACGACCATCCTGCTCATGTATGCCAGGGCATCGATCACGTTCGACTTGCCGGCGGCATTGGCCCCGAAGATGCCTGCCACGGGGACCGCTTCCCAGTGCGTCCCCGGCGGCCTGTCCGCTTCATAGACCGGGTTGAGCTGGAGCGATTGCTCGTCTCTGATCGAGCGGTGGTTCGCGACCCTGAAGTTCAGCAACATCTGTGATCCCCCCTTCGCGGGCTGTCAGGCCTTTCTGCGCAAGTGAATCGCGCAAACAGGCCTTCGGCAAGCCTGAACAGGCTGCCGCAGGCCAGTGGCGCCCGCCCTGAAGCGCGAGAAGTCGGCCCACCCGACTTCTCGGGCAACATCGGCGTCACGCTGTTCAGCCGGAGGATCCGAGAACGGTCACCGCGTGGCCGGGTGCAAGCGTCCGATCGGCCAGCGCGGGCCGGTGTCCGGGTCGCCCTGCCACGCCCACTGGGAGTCGGGGGTGACGGTGACGCCGTAGTCGTACAGGTCGGGACGCCCCAGGTCCTCCCACTGGGACCAGGCGGCCAGCAGTTCGTCGCCGAGGCGGCGCGGCCCGCCCTGGAGGAGCAGCGGCCGACCGTCCGTGCCCGGGCGGATCTCGGCCCATGAGCGGTCCCCGTCGTGGACCAGGGCGGCCGGCCCGTCCGCGCTCTGTTCGGTGAACAGCACGGCCTCCGGGACGGCGACGCGCAGCGCGAACCGGAGGTGCCAGTCCTCCGGGCCGGCCGGGTCGCGGTCCAGTGCCCGGCGGGTCTCGGGTTCGGCGTCCCCACGCACCTGCGCGTACGCGGCGGGGCCGGTGCTCGGCTGGGCCGGGCCGGTCCGGTCGCCCATGAACTGGGCCAGGCCGTGGACCCAGCCGTGGGCGGCGGCACCGTCGTCGGCGACGGTGAGGGCGACGTACCCCAGCCGGCCCTCCCGCCTACTTCACCGACACCGAGCCCGCCGCCCGGGCCCGGATCGAGCAGGTCGTCCAGGGCAAGGCCGGCCG
>NZ_JBIVVI010000842.1:0-4128 GCF_044757675.1 Kitasatospora sp. NPDC091257 | reverse complement strand
GGTGTCCGGCTCGCCCCGGCCGCCCCCGGTGTCCGGCTCGACCCGGGTGGGCACGGCGCAGCGGGCGGCGAGCGACCGTACGGCCTCGGCGAGACCGCGGTCGGCGAGCAGCGGCGGGTGGATGCCGCGCACCAGGGCGCGCAGCGACTCCAGGGCCTGCTCGGCGACGAGTTGGGTGGAGTCCACCAACGCCGCCGCCTGCTCGGGACGTTGGTCCAGCGCGCGGCGGATCATGCCGAGCCGGAGCGAGACGGCCACCAGGTTGGCCTGGGCGCCGTCGTGCAGGTCCCGTTCGATCCGGCGCAGTTCGGCGGCATGGGCGTCCAGCGCCTCGGACCGGGTGGTGGTCAGCTCCTGGACGCGCCGGGCCAGCGACGGGCGGGGCCGGGCGACCAGCAGCCGGCGGGAGGCCCGGGCGTGCAGGTCGGCGGCGGGCGCCAGCACGGCCAGGGCGACCACCGCGTAGCCGACCCCGCCGACCGCCGCCGCGACGGCCACCGGCCAGGAGTCGACGGTCAGCAGGATGATGCTCCCGCGCTCGTCCGGCAGGAGCCGCCACCACACCGGCGCCGTCAGCCAGTTGACGGCGTGGCTGCACAGGGTGAGGGCGGCGGCCGACAGGGCCGTCCCGGCGGTGGCGTGGGCGAGCAGCCACACCAGGTCCTTGCGGACGGCCGGGTCGCGCAGGGACACCCGGTCGCGGTACGGGGTGCGCGGCCGGTCGCCGCCCAGCCACCGGCCGGCCCGCCGGCGGTGGAACTCGGCGAACCGGCGCAGCAGTCGCAGGGCCGGCGGCAGGAGCGGCAGGCCCGGGCCGACCGGGCAGAGGGCGAGGACGACGAGCAGCAGGCAGAGCCCGACCAGCGCGACCGCCCCGGTGCCGAGGCAGAGCAGGAGGTGGCCGGCGGCGGCGGGGGAGCGGCGCACCGCGGACCGGGCGGCGGAGCGCAGATCCGCGCGGGTCGTCCGGCGGGTGGCCGAACGGATGGCGGAGCGGACGGGCGACCGGACGGCCGACCGGACCGTGGACGCGGCAATCCTGGTCGCCCGCACGATGGTTCAGTCCTCCGAGCGTCCGAGCCGACTGTTCGATCACCCTAGCACCGGCCCCGGAACCGGCCCGGAGGCCGTCACGGGGCGCGGCTCTTCCGCCGCCGTGCCGGACACCTCCACAATGGGGCGGGTCGATCGCGGAAGTGGGGGAACCGGGGTGGAGTGGCTGCTGGGGATCGGTGGGGCCCTGCTGCTCGGGGTGGTGACCAATCTGGTGTACGACTTCGCCAAGTTCGGCGGCTCACGGCTCGGTTCGCGGGTGCCGGTGCCGCGGGTCCGGCGGGCGAGCCTGACGGCGGCGGCCCGGGCGCACGACGTGCGGGCGGACGGGCTGGCGCCGCTGATCACCTGGTCGGCGACCCGGCCGCTGGCGCCGAGCACGCTGGTGACGGCGCACCGCGGGCGGGTCGAGCGCCCGCACGTGCTGGACGCGGCCGGGTGGGCCGAGGAGGTGGCGCGCCGGAGGGCGGCCGGTGCGGCGGGCCGCACCGCGTACATCTCGCGGCTGACGGTCGATCACGGCGAGCACGGTGGTGCGCGGGTCTGCGAGGTGGACATCGCGGAGAGTGACTACGCGGAGTGCATGGCCACCACCGGGATGGGCCGGGAGGACCCGGAGGCGGCCCGGCTGCTGCGCGAGGCGCTGGACCAGGGCCTGACGAGCTTCGTGGCCGTCGCGCCGCCCACGATGGTCAGCGCCTGCGTCGCGGTGCGGGACCGGCTGGGCCGGCTGCTGCTGCTCCGCCGCTCGCTGGCGGTCCACACCTTCCCGGCGCAGTGGACGGTCGGGATCAACGAGACGATGAAGTACCGCGACGAGCCGGGCGCCGCCGAGGACTTCTACGGGCTGGTCCGGCGGGCGCTGGAGGAGGAGCTGGGGCTGCTGCCGGACGACGTCGGGCCGACCGTGATCACCTGGCTGGGCTGGAGCGAGCCGGCCTCCTGCTACACGCTGGTGGCCACCGTCCGGTCCCGGCTGGACGCGGCCGAGATCGACCGCCGCCGCGAGGCCTGCCACAGCACCTTCGAGCACGACATGGCCGTCTGGGTGCCGTTCACCCGCCGGACGGTCTCCGAGCTGATCGAGGGCGGCACCTGCCCGGACGGTTCGCGGCGCTGGTCGTACCTCGCGCCGCTGGTGGCCTGGGAGGCCTGGCGGGCGGCGCAGCAGGAGCGGGCGTAGGCCGGAACTCGCCTCCCCGGGACGGGCGTTCCGCGCGGACTGGGCGCAGTTCCGCGCAGAGTAGGCGCAGTTCCGCGCAGAGTGGGCGCAGTTCCGCATGGAGCGGGCGCCGTTTCGCGCGGGGAAGCGCGGCCCACGAGGAACCCGTGTGCCGGGCCCGGCCCGGTCAGCCGACGGCGGTGCGCCAGTCCGCCGGCCCGCTCGCCGGGAGGTGCCCGGGCAGGCCCGGGGTCCAGCGCTTCGAGCCGTCCGGCAGCACGGCCAGGGCCTCGATGCCGGGTCGGCGGGCGGCCCAGGCGAGGGCGCGGTCCGGGCCCATGGCGAAGGCGGCGGTGGCCCAGGCGTCGGTGCGGGCGATGCCGGTGCCCGGGGCGCCGACCAGGGTGAGCGAGGCCAGGGCGCAGGCCGGGCGGCCGGTGTGCGGGTCGAGGATGTGCGCGCCGCGCTCGGCGGTGCCGGAGGTGGCCACGGCCAGGTCGTGGCCGGCCAGGACGGCGGCCAGCAGACCCGGTCGCCGGGGGTCGGCGATGCCGATCCGCCACGGTCCGCCGGCGCTCTGCACGTCTCCGCCGCCGCTGACGCAGTACTGCCGGGAGCCGGAGGAGCGCAGCAGGTCGGCCGCCTGCTCGACCGCCCAGCCCTTGACCCAGCCGCTGGGGTCGAGCCGGCCGCCCGGTCGCTCGGTGAAGTAGCCGTCGGTCTCGGCGGCCACCTCCCGGCAGGCGGCCAGCACGGTGCGGACCTCCGGATCGCAGTCGTCCAGGGCGAGTTCGCCCCGGTCGAGGCCGCTGATGTCGCTGTCCGGCCGGTACGTCGAGAACACCGCGTCGATCCGGTGCAGCCGCTCCGCGATCCGTTCCAGCACGGCCGGGGTCCCGGGGGCGGGGTCGCGGACGGTGACCGAGAAGACGGTGCCCATCACGGGCTCGGCGTGGCGCAGCACGGGCGCCTCAGCCCTTGGCCCGGTCGAGGGCGCTTTGCAGGGAGCGGACGTAGCCGTCGCTGGTGTACGTCGCGCCGCTGACCACGTCGATCCGGGCGCTCTGCGCGGCTATCGCCTCCTGGTTGAGGACCGGCAGCGCGGAGGTGTTGATCTCGCGGTCGCGCCGTTCGGCGCTCGGGTACGTGACCACGTCGACGGCGGTGATCCTGCTGCCGGCCAGGGTGATCTGGACCTGCACCGGGCCGTAGCGGGTGTTGACGGTGTCCCCGCTGACCTTCCGGGGGGCGCCCGCGGCGGGTGCGGACGCGGACGCGGAGGCGGGTGCGGAGACGGAGGGCGCCGGGGCGTTCGACGGTGCCGAGCCCTCGGACCCGGTGCCGGAGTCGGCGGCGGTGCCCTGGCCGGTGCCGGTGCCCGGCCCCGAGCCGATCACCGGGGCGGGCCCGGCGGCCTCGTGCGGTTTGAGGGACAGCAGCAGGACCACCCCGGCCGCGGTGGCGGCGCTGGTGACGACGGCTCGGCGCATGGAATGGACGCTCCTCGGGTGCTCGGGGGCGAGCCGAACGGGCTCAGAACGAAAAGCTTCGGAAGGAAAGGCTTCAGAAGGAAAAGCTCTCGTGGTGGATGCGCCCCGGCCGCACCCCCGCCGCCCGCAGCGCGCGGACGGCCTCCTCGGTCAGGGCGTCCGGGCCGCACAGGTAGACCTCGTGCTCGGCGAGGTCCGGGACCAGCCGGGCCAGCGCGGCCCCGAGGTCGCCGACCTGCTCGCGCGGGCCGAGCAACTCGTGCACCGCCGCGCCGCGCCGCCGGGCGACCTCGGCCAGCTCCGCCCGGAACAGCACGTCCTGCGGCCGCCGGGCCCGCTGGATCAGCGTCAGCTCGCCCGGCAGGGTTTCGAAGAGGGCGCGCAGCGGGGTGATCCCCACCCCGGCGCCGAGCAGCAGCACCC
>NZ_JBIVVI010000841.1:0-4133 GCF_044757675.1 Kitasatospora sp. NPDC091257 | reverse complement strand
GGGTGAAGGGGTAACGATAGGGCCTGACCGAGCGGGCGTGCGCGCGGGTCCGTAGCCCGCGCATCCCGGCCGGACTACGGTCGTAGGTAGCACCCGGCGAACACCCGGGCTGCGAGATTCCCCTCCTTAGAGGAACGTACAGGATGCCGGGCGGGCTCACAGCCGGGGCTTCATGCCATCGGTGACTGCCAGTGGGCCGCGTCACAGCGGTTCACTGGGCGACACGCCGCCGGACACCCGGCGGGCGAAGACTTGAGGAGACACCCGCATGGAGTTCCTTCGGCCCGCCACCTGGGACGAGGCACTCGCGGCGAAGGCCGAGTACCCGACCGCGCTGCCCCTTTCGGGCGGCACGGACGTCATGGTCGAGCTGAACTTCGACGTGCACCGGCCATCCGCGATCCTCGACCTGAACCGCATCACCGAGCTCACCGAATGGTCGAACGACGGCGGCGGCGTGCGGCTCGGCGCCGCGGTCCCGTACGCCCGGATCATCGCGGAGCTGTCCGGTCCGCTGCCCGGGCTGGCACTGGCGGCCCGCACCGTCGGATCCCCCCAGATCCGCAACCGCGGCAGCGTCGGCGGCAACCTCGGCGCGGCCTCCCCGGCCGGCGACGCGCACCCGGCGCTGCTGGCGGCCGGACGGGACGTGTTCGTCGAGGCGGCCTCGGTGCGCGGCACCCGGCTGATCCCGATCGACGACTTCTACGTCGGGGTGAAGCGCAACTGCCTGGAGGCCGACGAGCTGATCCGGGCCGTGCGGATCCCGGTGGCGGACGGGCCCCAGCAGTTCTCGAAGATCGGCACCCGCAATGCCATGGTGATCGCGGTCTGCGCGTTCGGCTTCGCCCTGCACCCGAAGAACGGAACCGTCGGCACCGGCATCGGTTCGGCCGCCCCCACGCCGCGCCGCGCCGTCGGGGCCGAGGAGTACCTCCGGGGCGTGCTCGCCGAGCGCGGCCTGTGGGAGTCCGGGGAACTGCTGGGCACCGAGGTGGTCCAGCGCTTCGGCGAGCTGGTCAAGGCCGCGGCCTCGCCGATCGACGACGTGCGGGGCACCGCCGACTACCGCCGGCACGCGCTCGCCGTGATGGCCCGCCGCACCCTCACCTGGACCTGGAACGACTACGGCAAGCAGATCAGGAGCGCGGCATGAGGGTCACTTTCACCGCCAACGGCAAGCCGGTCGAGGCCGACGACGTGTGGGAGGGCGAGAGCCTGCTGTACGTGCTGCGCGAGCGGGTCGGCCTGCCGGGCTCGAAGAACGCCTGCGAGCAGGGCGAGTGCGGCTCCTGCACGGTCTACCTGGACGGCGTCCCGGTCTGCTCCTGCCTGGTCGCGGCCGGCCAGGTGCAGGACCGCGAGGTGCGCACGGTCGAGGGCCTGGGCGCGGAGGACGGCGAACTGGGCCTGGTCCAGCAGGCGTTCGTCGACGCCGGCGCCGTCCAGTGCGGCTTCTGCACCCCCGGCCTGCTGGTGCAGACCGACGCGCTGCTGGCCGCCGATCCGCAGCCGAGCGACGACGACATCCGCGAGGCGCTGTCCGGCAACCTGTGCCGCTGCACCGGCTACGAGAAGATCATGGACGCGGTGCGGCTGGCCTCGGCCCGCACCTGCGCGGGAGCGGGGGCCTCGGAATGAGCGGGCGGACGGTCCAGCGGACGATCCAGGGACAGAAGAACCTCCAGAACATCAACCAGGCCTCCAAGGACGGCATCGGCGGCTCCCCGCTGCGCCCGGACGGCAACCTGAAGGTCCGGGGCGAGTTCGCCTACTCCTCCGACCTGTGGCACGAGGACATGCTCTGGGGCACCGCGCTGCGCTCGCCGCACCCCCGGGCGAACATCCTCTCGGTGGACATCTCCGAGGCGCTCAAGGTGCCCGGGGTGTACGCGGTGCTGACGCACGAGGACATCCCCGGCTCGAAGTACTACGGCCTGGAGATCCAGGACCAGCCGGCCCTGGCCATCGACAGGATCCGGTACCACGGCGAGGCGATCGCCCTGGTCGCCGCCGACCACCCGGAGACGGCCCGCCGCGCGGTGAAGAGGATCGCGGTCGAGTACGAGGTGCTCACCCCGATCGTCACCGAGGAGCAGTGCCTCGACCCGGAGACCCACGGGTACGTGCACGAGCCGCACGAGTACAAGTCCCATGCGTACGGCAACATCTGCCACGAGCAGCGGCTGGTCTCCGGCCGCGGCGTGACCGACGAGGTGCGGGCGCTGGCGGACGTGATCGTCAGCGGCGACTACGAGGTCGGCATGCAGGACCAGGCCTTCCTCGGCCCGGAGTCCGGCCTCGCGGTGCCCGCCGAGGACGGCGGCATCGACCTCTACATCGCCACCCAGTGGCTGCACGTCGACCGCCGGCAGATGGCCCCGGTGCTCGACCTCCCGGAGGAGAAGGTCCGGCTCACGCTGGCCGGCGTCGGCGGCGCGTTCGGCGGCCGCGAGGACCTGTCGATGCAGATCCACGCCTGTCTGCTGGCCCAGCACACCGGCAAGCCGGTCAAGATCGTCTACTCGCGGGACGAGTCCTTCTTCGGCCACGTCCACCGCCACCCGGCGCGGATGCACTACGAGCACGGCGCCACCCGGGACGGCAGACTGGTCTTCGCCGACTGCCGGATCGTGCTGGACGGCGGCGCCTACGCCTCCACCTCCCCCGCCGTGGTCGGCAACGCGGCCTCGCTCGGGCACGGCCCGTACGTCATCCCGAACGTGCGGATGCACGCCATCGCCCTGTACAGCAACAACCCGTCCTGCGGGGCGATGCGCGGCTTCGGCGCGGTGCAGGCGGCGTTCGGCTACGAGTCGCAGATGGACAGGCTGGCCGTCGAACTGGGCATGGACCCGGTGGAGTTGCGGCAGCTCAACGCCGTCTCGCAGGGCGACTTCATGCCCACCGGGCAGGAGATCGACGCGCCCGCGCCGGTGGCCGAACTGCTCCGGCGGGCCAAGGAGATGCCGCTGCCGCCGCCGCTGGACACCGAGCACCCGGACATCCGCCGGCTGCCCGGCGCCCTGTCCAACACCTCGCACGGCGAGGGGATCGTGCGCGGCGTCGGCTACTCGGTCGGCATCAAGAACGTCGGCTTCTCCGAGGGCTTCGACGACTACTCCACCGCCCGGGTGCGGCTGGAGGTGATCGGCGGCGAGCCGGTCGCCATGGTGCACACCGCGATGGCCGAGGTCGGCCAGGGCGGCGTCACCGTGCACGCCCAGATCGCCCGCACCGAGCTGGGCGTCGAGCAGGTCACCATCCACCCGGCCAACACCGAGGTGGGGTCGGCCGGTTCGACCTCCGCCTCGCGCCAGACGTACATGACGGGCGGCGCGGTGAAGCTGGCCGCCGAGGCGGTGCGCCGGGAACTGTTCGACCGGGGACGCCGACGCTACGGCTGGACCCACGACGACCTGGTACTGACCGGCGGCAAGGTGGTCTCGGCCGGGACCGGCACGCTGGTCTCCATCGTCGACCTGCTCGGCGACGACGTCATCGAGCAGACCCGCGAGCACCACCACCGGCCCACCCAGCCCTTCGACAAGGAGACCGGCCAGGGCTTCGGCCACGTCCAGTACACCTTCTGCGCCAACCGCGCGGTAGTGGACGTGGACGTGGAACTGGGCCTGGTCAAGGTGGTCGAGCTCACCGCCGTCCAGGACGTCGGCAAGGCACTCAACCCGCTCTCCGTGGTCGGCCAGATCCAGGGCGGGTGCACCCAGGCGCTGGGCCTCGCGGTGATGGAGGAGATCATCGTGCGGGACGGCAAGGTGCGCAACGCCTCCTTCACCGACTACCTGATCCCCACCATCCTGGACACCCCGCCGATCCCGGTGGAGCTGCTCGAACTGCCCGACCCCAACGCGCCGTACGGGCTGCGCGGGGTCGGCGAGGCACCGACCGTCTCCGCGACGCCGTCCATCGTGGCCGCCATCCGCAACGCCACCGGGCTGGCGCTCAACCGGATCCCGGTCCGGCCGGAGCACCTGACCACCGAACAGCCCGGCTGAGGCCCGGCCGAACGCCTCGCCGTCGGGCCCGGCCGGGCACCCTGCCGCCGGGCCGACGGCCGGAGTTCGCCCTCCCCGGGGCGGTGACCGTCATCCCCGCCGCCCCGCCGCCCCGGG
>NZ_JBIVVI010000840.1:0-4137 GCF_044757675.1 Kitasatospora sp. NPDC091257 | reverse complement strand
CCCCCCGGGGGGCCGTCTCGGCGGCCGGGCTGCTGACGGTCGGGCTGCTCGCGGCACCGGCCGTGGCGTCGCTGCCGCAGCAGCCCGAGGTGCGGTACGTGGGCTCGCACAACGGCTCGGAGGAGCCGTTCAAGGCGGCGGCCCGGGAGATCTCGGCCGGCTACCGCTCCGGGGACGGGATGGCGGCCCCGCTGGGCGACCAGTCCTGGGCGCTGGCCTGGCCCGGCGTCGACTACTACCTGCCCTCGGACGTGCGCCCCTATCCGGTCTTCGTCGCGCAGAGCGCCGACGACGCCGGGGAGCTCTCGCCGATGCCCTGCCCGCAGCCGGCGGACTGCCTGGGCGGGGTGTCCCGGATCTGGCTGCTGGTCCTCGGCGACACCCAGGACCCGCTGGGCGCGATGCCCGCGGACCAGGCGCAGGTGCTCCGCGCCCAGTACGGCGACCCGGACCGGGTGACGCCGCTCGGCGGTCTCACGCTCGCGCTGCTCGACCGGGACGCCTAGCCTCCGGCGGAGAAGGAGGAAGGGGAGCCGGTGCGGACCGGCTCCCCTTCTTCTTTCGGTGCCTCAGCGGCTCAGCGGCTCAGCGGCCCGGCGGCCCGGCGGCCCGGCGGCTCGACGGCTCGACGGCTCGACGGCTCGACGGCTCGACGGCTCGACGGCTCAGAGCGTGCGCAGCAGCCGGGACTGGATGGACGGCGGGTTCAGGTCGGACTGGAGGGCCACCGGGACCTCCGCCTTGTCGTCGCCCGCGCCCACCCGCAGCACGCCGACCTCCTTGCCGGCCGTCTCCCTGTGGTCGATCTTCGAGGTGTCCAGGGTGACCGTGCCGGTGATGCCGGGGAAGCCCGCCACCACCAGGTCCTTGGTCGCGACGACCGCGACCTTGCCGCCGAGCCCGTCCTCCACCGAGCCGACGACGTCGCCCTTCTTCACCACGGTCTGGCCGGTCACGCCGTTCTGCGCGGCCTGGATCTGCTTGCCGCTGACCTTCAGCACGGTCGGCAGGATGCCGTCGCCCGGGTTGGGCGAGGTGGCCTGCTGGCCCAGCGTGACACCGAGGATCAGCCGCCTCACGCCGCCGACCTCCTTGTAGGCGGCCCACATCAGGCAGCCGCCGGCCGGGGTGCTGGAACCCGTCTTGACGCCGATGACGCCGGTCTTCGGGTTGATCAGGTTGTTGGTGTTGGGGACCTTCGCGTTGTTGAAGTTGGTCTCCGGGGTGGAGACGATCTGCCGGAAGATCTCGTCCTGCATGACCTGCTCGGCCAGCTTCAGCTGGTCCTTGGCGGTGGACTTGGTGTCCGGGTTGTAGCCCGCCGGGTCGGCGTAGATGCTGTTGGTCATGCCCAGCTTGGTCGCGGTGTCGTTCATCAGCTTGACGAACTCGGCCTCGGAGCCGGAGTGGTAGCGGGCGAGCAGCCGGGCCACGTTGTTGGCCGAGGGCAGCATCAGCAGCTCCAGGGCCTGGTACTCGGTGAGCACCTGGCCCTCGACGAGCGTCACCTTGGACTCGTCGACGTTGCCGGACTCCTGCGCGGCCTGCTTGTCGACGGTGATCTTCGGGCCGGCCTCCCCCTTCTTCAGGGGGAACTTCTGCAGGATCAGGTAGGCGTTCATCACCTTGGTGACGCTGGCGATCGAGGCCGGCGTCTCCGGACCCGAACTGCCGAGGCTGCCGACGCCGACCACCTCGGCGGCGGACTGGCCCTTGGCCGGCCAGGCCAGGTCGAGCGCGTCACCGGAGAAGCTGTAGCTGCCGGCGGCGGTCGACCTCAGCCTGGGGTCCGGCAGCGGGCGCAGCAGCTGGGCCACCGCGAGCGCGCCGAGCACCACGGCGAGGAAGACCGTCCAGATGGTCACCCGCTTGAGAGCGCGCCGCAGCGGTGAGACCGGGCGGGCGTTGAGGGAGGCCAGGACCTCCATCGCCTCGGCGGTGTTCTCCGGCGACGGCAGCGGCTCCGGTGCGGGCAGCGGCTCGGGCTCGGGCAGCGGCTTCGGGGCCGGCACGGGCGCGGGCACGGGGGCCGGCTTCGGCAGCGGCGTCGGGCCGGGGGTCGGCTCCGGCTCGGGAACGGGCCCGGGCTCCGGACGCGGCTCGGGCTTCGGCTCCGGCACGGTGCCGGCCGGGGCGGCGGTGCCCGCGGCGGAGGCGCGCGGCGGCGCGGGCTTCTCCGGCTTCTCGGCCCGGTCCGGCCGCTGACCGGGCTGCCCGGTCCTGGTCAGCGCGAGGGTCACGGAGCCGATGGCGGGAGCGTCCTCGGCGTCGGCGTCGGCGTCCTCGGCGTCCCCGGTGTCCTCCGGGTCGTCCTCGGTTCCGGCGTCCCCGGCCTTCCCGGTCTGCTCGGCCGGGCCGGTCTGCTCGGCCTTCCCGGTCCGCTCCGCGCCGTCGGCCTCGTCGGTGCCGTCGGCCTTACGGGCGTTGTCCGTGTTACAAGCGTTGTCGGCGTTGTCGGCCGCTTCGTCGGCTGCTTCGTCGGCCGCCTTCTCCGCCTCGTCCGCCGTCCCGGCCGGTGCGGCCGAGGACCCCGGGCCGCCCTCGGAACCGCCCTCGGAGCCGGTCTCCCCGGACGGCTCGGCCGCCTTCCGCCCGGCCTTCCCGGCCGCCGTGGCACCCGTCCGCATGGCGAGACGCGGGTCGGCGGCGACCGGACGCCCGGCGGGCTCGGCCTCCTCCGCGGTTTCCGGCGAAGTCGCCTTCTCCCCCTCCCCACCTTCGGAACTCCCCTTGCCGGCAGCCTTCACCAGCTCATCGGGCAGCCGCAGCGCGGTGGTGCTGTTGTCCACCGGCAGCCGCAGCATCGTCGTCCGGCTGTCCACATCCCGGACGCGGAGCTGTACGGTCGAACCGCCCTTGGGCGCCGCCTCCGGAGCGTCGACGGGCGCCTTCGGGGCCGCCTCACCGGAGGCCTCCGCGGGGCTGTCCGAGGAGGTGTCGGAGGAGGTCTCGGCGGTCGCCTCGGCGGCGGCCGTTGCCGACGGCCCGTCAGCAGCCGTACCGGAGCCGCCCTCGGCCGGCCCGGCGGCGTCGGCCGCCGTACCGGTCCGTTCGCGCTCGCGGTCGCGCTGCCGCTCGTCGCCGTCCCTCAGCACCCTGTCGGGGGACTCGCCCACGTATCCCAGCCTCCTCAACGCCCGGCGGGGCACCGGCGAACCCGATTTCGGGAAGCCGACGCCCCGCCCCGTGTACCTGTACAGTCTCCGCCACCGGCGACCGTTCCGGCCGCACACACCCCGCCCGACCGGCGCTTATTGTCGCCACCCGGTCGCGCCGCGGCCTGTTCACCGATCAGACGCAAGGCCCGCCGCCGCCGGTTCCGCACCTTCACCGCAAGGTCACGATTCGGAGGCGTACTCGACAAGCCCGTGTGAGAGGCGTCACCCTGTCTCTCATCCACGCGGGGAGGCTTGGATGGGCAAGAGCCGCAGAACTGTTCCCGAGGAACTCTTGCTGCTCGCTTTGGACCCGACCACGGGTACCACGGCGCAGCCGCAGACCCTCGACCTCGGACTCGCCGGGGCGCAGCTCGTCGAGCTGTCCCTGGCCGGACGGATCGTACCGGAGGGAGACCGGATCGCCGTCGTGCTCGCACGACCGACCGGCGACCCGACCCTTGACCACGCACTGGAACTGCTGCGCCGACGCGGCAGTCCGGTCCGCGCGGCGCACTGGATCGGCGGGCCCCGGCTGGGGCTGCGGCAGACCTATCTGGCGCACCTGGAGCGCTGCGGCATGGTCACGGCCGTGCCGGGCCAGGTGTGCGGGGTGCTGCCGACGACCCGGTACCAGGCGTCCGACGACTGCACCAACGCCGCGATCAAGCAGCGGCTGGACACCGCGATCCGCACCGGTGTTCCGCCGGATCCGCGGACGGCCGCGCTCGCCGCGCTCGCCCACTCGGTCGGGCTGGGCAAGCACCTGTACCCGGGCAACGAGGGCCGGTCCTCACGGTCGCGGTTGCGCGACCTGATCCGGTACGACCCGCTGGGCGGGATGGTCGCGCACGCCGTGATGGACGTGCAGAACGGCCTGCCGGCGCAGCAGAACCGTTCTTCCCAGGCTTCCGGGGCCGCTGCCGGCCGCCCCGGCGCCCGTACGGCGGGCCGGGGTTCGGGCGGGCGGGTCCCCGCCACC
>NZ_JBIVVI010000839.1:0-4153 GCF_044757675.1 Kitasatospora sp. NPDC091257 | reverse complement strand
GTCCCGCCGGCCCCTGAGCTCCGTCGTCCCCGCACCCGTCGTCCCCGCACCACGTCCCCCGAGGAACAGGAGGCCGCATGTCCGGCGCAGCGGGAACCGTGCTCATCACCGGAGCGAGCAGCGGCATCGGAGCGGCCACCGCACGCCGGCTCGCCGCCCGCGGGCACGACCTGGTGCTGATCGCCCGGCGCGAGGAGCGCCTGAAGGCGCTGGCCGCGGAGCTGTCCGCCGACCACGGCACCGCCGCCGTCGCGGCGCCCCTGGACCTGGAGCGCACCGACGAACTGGCCGACGCGCTGACGGACGTCCTCGCGGCCCTGCCCGGCCCGCTCGCCGGCGCGGTGCTGGCGGCCGGGCACGGCCGCGGCCACGGACCGGTGCGGGAGGCCGACAGCACGCCGTGGGAGTCCCAGCTGCGGGTCAACCTGCTCGCCCCGATGATCGTCACGCGCCTGCTCCTGCCCGAACTGGACGCCCGGGGCGGGGACCTGGTGCTGGTCGGCTCCCTGTTCGGCACCCGGCCCTCGCCCGGCTACGCGGCCTACGCCGCCACCAAGCACGGGCTGGCGGGCTTCGTCCGCTCGCTCGCCGAGGAGGAACGGCCGCCCGGCGGCTGCCGGATCTGCCTGATCTCCCCCGGCGCCACCAACACCGAGTTCGCCTCGGTCCTGTCCGGGGCCGCGGCCCCGCGCGTCCACGAGGTCACCGACTGGCCGTACCACCCGCTGCTCGCCGAGGACGTGGCGGCCGCCGTCGCATGGGCGATGGGCCGCCCCGGCCACGCCCGGATCGCGGAGATCACCCTCGACGCCACCGACGCCCGGTACTGAGCCGCCCCGGTACCGAGCCGCCCCGAACGCGCGGCCGCGACGGCCGGTGACGCGCTACGCCGTCCCGCCGTCCGTCCGCACCTCGGGGCGACCGGGCTCGGCCCAGCGCGTGTGGAAGCTGCCCGGACGGTCGGTGCGGCGGTAGGTGTGGGCGCCGAAGAAGTCGCGCTGCCCCTGGATCAGCGCGGCGGGCAGGTGCTCGCTGCGCAGGGTGTCGTAGAAGGCGAGCGCGGCGGAGAACGCCGGTACGGGGATGCCGTGCTGGGCCGCGCCGGCCACCACCGTGCGCCAGGCCGCCTGGGCGTCGGAGACCTCGGACGCGAACCGCTCCTCGGCGAGCAGGCTGACCAGGTCGGGGTTGGCGGCGTGGGCGGCGCGGATCCGGTCGAGGAACGCGGCGCGGATGATGCAGCCGCCGCGCCAGATCCTCGCCACCGCCCCCAGGTCGATGTCCCAGCCGTACTCGGCCGCGGCGTCGCGGATCATGGTCCAGCCCTGGTCGTAGGCGATGACCTTCGACGCGTAGAGGGCCTGTTCGACGTCGCGGGTGAAGCGCTCGGCCTCGTGCGGGCGCAGTTCCTGCCGGGTCCCCCCGGGCAGCGGCCGGTAGGCCGCCCGCAGTTCGGCCCGGGCGGAGGCGACCCGGGCGAAGGTGGCCTGGGCGATGGCGGTGACCGGGGACCCGAGGTCGAGGGCGGTCTGCACCGTCCAGCGTCCGGTGCCCTTCTGCTCCGCGGCGTCCTGGACGATGTCGACGAAGGGCCTGCCGGTGGCGGCGTCGGTGTGGGCGAGCACCTCGGCGGTGATCTCGATCAGGTAGGAGTCGAGCCGCCCCTTGTTCCAGTTCCGGAAGGTCTCGGCGATCTCGGCCGGGGTGTACCCGCCGACCTCCCGCAGGAGGTGGTAGGCCTCGGCGATGAGCTGCATGTCGGCGTACTCGATGCCGTTGTGCACCATCTTCACGAAGTGTCCGGCCCCGTCGGTGCCGATGTGGGTGCAGCACGGATCGCCGTCCACGTGGGCGCTGATCCGCTCCAGCATCGGGCCGAGGACGGCGTAGGACTCGGCGGAGCCGCCGGGCATGACCGAGGGGCCGTGCAGCGCGCCCTCCTCCCCTCCGGAGACACCGCTGCCGACGAAGTGGATGCCGCGTTCGCGCAGCGCCCGCTCCCGGCGGCGGGTGTCGGCGAAGTGCGCGTTGCCGCCGTCGATGATCATGTCGCCCGCTTCCAGCAGCGGGGCGAACTCCTCGATGACCTCGTCGGTGGCCTGCCCGGCCTTCACCATGATCAGGAGCCGGCGGGGCCGTTCCAGCGCGGCCACCAGCTCCTGCGGCGATCCCGCCGGGACGAACGCGCCCTCGTGGCCGAACTCCTCGACCAGCGCCGTGGTCCGTCCCGGCGTGCGGTTGTGCACCGCGACCGTGTAGCCGTTGCGGGCGAAGTTCCGCGCCAGGTTGCGGCCCATCACCGCGAGCCCCGTCACGCCGATCTGTGCGGATGCCTCCATGGGCGGGTGCTTCCTTCCTCGGGGAGTTCCCCGGCCGGGCCCGCGGGTCCTGCGCCGCGGCCGCCCGGGCCGGCCGTACCCATGCTCACAACCCGCGCCCTCCCGCCGCGCGGGGAACTCCCCCGTTCAGGTGCCCCGGGCCCGCGGCGACGCCCGGCGACTCAGCGGACCGCCTCGACCGGCTCCGGGTCCGCCTCGGGATCCGTCTCGGGATCCGTCTCGGGGTCCGTCTCCGGCCGGCGCACGGACATGTGCCCGGTCGGCAGGTCCCGGTGGCCGCGGATCGGGGAGCAGTAGAGGAAGAGGGCCGCCGCCGGTACGCCCGCGGTCAGGATCCACAGGGCCGGACGCAGACCGAGCCAGGTGCCGAGCGCGCCGCCGAGCACGGCGCCCAGCGGCATCGTGCCGTAGTTGAGGAACGCGGAGCTCGCGACGAGCCGGCCGAGCACGCCGCTCGGGCAGTAGCTCTGGACGAACCCGGACTTGAGCACGTTGCCCGCCACCACGCCGATCGACACCCCGGCGTAGGCGAGGACGACCATCGTCAGCCCCCAGCCCCGGCCGGCCAGCGGGATGAGCAGGGCCAGCGCCGGCAGCACCAGCTCGAACATCAGCAGGGAGCGGCCGGTGCCCAGCCTGGCGCCGACCCGGCGCACGACGAAGGCTCCCAGCACGCCGCCGACACCGCTGACCATCGCCAGGCTGCCGATCGTCCCGGAGGACAGGCCGATCTCACGGACCAGGAAGACCACGGTGAGCGACTGGTACCCGGACAGGGCGAGGTTGGACGCCGCTCCGAAGAGCGCCAGGCTCCGCAGGAAGGGGTCGCCGAAGAGCAGCCCCAGTCCTTCCCGGATCTCCTTGGCCATGGCGCCGCGCGGTCTTTCGAGCCGCTCGGGGGCGGCCTCCCGGTGCCGGATGCCGACCAGGCAGAGCGTCGCGAGCAGGAAGGTCGTCGTGTTGACCAGCATCCCGTTGGCCGCGCCCGCGAGTTGGATGAGCAGGCCGCCGCAGCCGAGCCCGACGATCTGCGCGGCGGAGGCGCTGCCCTGGAGCTTGGCGTTGCCCTCGGCCTGGTCCTCCGGCTTCACCAGGTCCGGCAGGTAGGCGGTGTACGCGGTCTGGAAGAACACCGTGGCGGCGCCCGCGAGCAGGGCCACGAGCAGGAGTTGACCGACCTTCAGCGCCCCTGCCCAGGCCGCCACGGGAACGCTGGCGAAGAGCGCGAAGCAGACGATGTTGGCCCAGAACATCACCTGCCTGCGCCTCAGCCGGTCCACCCAGACCCCCACCGGCAGCCCGATGAGCAGCCACGGCACCCAGGGCGCCGCGCTCAGCAGGCTCACCTCGAAGGTGTCGGCGTGCAGGGTCGAAACGGCGATCAACGGGACGGCGAGAACCGTGACCGACTGACCGAAGCGCCCCGCGGTCTCGCCTAACCAGAGGAGCCGGAAGTCCCGGTGGCGGCGGAGCAGGCCACCACGTGTGTCGTTGCCCATCGATCGCTCCAATGTCTCAAGGAAGGGAAGCCGAACCGTCCGAAGCCGCCCGCCGGCCGGGCCCCCTCCCGCTCGCCGGGCGGTACCGGGACGAGTGGGAGGGCCGTCGCGCGGCCCGTGTGCCGACCGGCACACGGGCCGCCGATCCAGCAGCTAGGACCCGTCGCGCTCGCCCGCGAGCCGGGCGGCGAGGACCGGGCCGATCTGGGCGAGCTGATCACACGAAGCCGCGCCACATGTCCCGGCCGAACGGGACGATCTCCTGCAGCGCGCCGCCCTGCCCGGCGCTGATGGTGATCGAGGTCTGCTGCGCCA
>NZ_JBIVVI010000838.1:0-4158 GCF_044757675.1 Kitasatospora sp. NPDC091257 | reverse complement strand
CCCCTGACCCGCCGCAGACCCGATGCGGCCCGCCCCGCCACCCGCAGGGCGGGCCCCCCGGCCGGGCGCACCGTCGGCGGTGAACCCCGTCCGCACCCCGCGCATCCGTGGAGTGCCGTCCCTCTCGAACGTTCCAGGGAGATCCCTCATGTCCCGCAAGTCCCAGGTCCGCTCCTGGCGGGCCGGCGTGCTGGTCGCGGCCGCTGCCGCCGGCACGCTGAGCACCTTCACCCCGGCCGTCGCCGTGGTCGGCGACCCGGCCGCGGACGGCACCTACGCCTACACCGCGCGCCTGGTGATCGGCGACAACGTGCGCGCCTGCACCGGCGTGCTGGTGGACCGCTACTGGGTGGCCACCGCGGCCTCCTGCTTCTCCGACGACCCGGCGCAGCCGCAGGCCCTCGCGGCGGGCGCGCCCAAGTGGAAGACCACCGCCACCATCGGCCGCACCGACCTGACGACCGGCGCGGGCACGGTGACGGAGGTCGTGGAGCTGGCGCCGCGCCAGGACCGTGACCTGGTCCTCGCCCGGCTGGCCAAGCCCGTCACCGACATCGCCCCGATCGCGGTCGCCACCACCGCCCCCAGCGCCGGGGAGACGCTGCGGGTGCCCGGGTACGGCCGGACCAAGGCCGAGTGGATCACGAACAAGCTGCACAGCGGCGCGTTCAGCCTCGACACCGTGAGCGCGACCGGCATCGGCACCACCGGTACCGGCGGCGCGGCGGTCTGCAAGGGCGACACGGGCGCCCCGGCGATCCGCCAGGTCAACGGCAGGGCCGAGCTGGTGGCCGTGGCCTCCCGCTCCTGGCAGGGCGGCTGCCTGGGCGTGCCCGCCACCGAGACCCGCACCGGCGCGTACTCCTCCCGCGTCGACGACCTCGGCGGGTGGATCGACCAGGTCCGCGGCGGCTGGTGGGACACCGTCACCGCCAACCCGGCCGCCCGCAGCTCGGTCTACGACCCGGTCCGGAAGATCTCCACGGTCTTCGCCGTCGACAGCAACCGCCACGTGGTGTTCTCCTCCAGCCCGGACGGCACGAACTGGAGCGGCTGGGCGCAGGTCGGTGGCAACTGGGAGTTCGCGAGCGTTCCCACCGCGCTGTACAACCCCTCCACCGGCGGCACCGAGCTGTTCGCGATCGGCACGGACGGCGTGCTGTCCCAGACCTACTGGATGCCGGACGGCCAGGGCTGGCGCGAGTGGTACTTCCAGGACCGCGGCCCGAGGTTCACCGGCAGCCCCACCGCCGTCTACAACCCGGCGACGAGGACCGTGGAGGTCTTCGCCACCCGGACCACCGGGCTCGTCGCGCACGCGTACTACACCCAGGGCACGACGGGGTGGAGCGGCTGGACCGACCTCCGGGGCAACGGGGAGTTCGTGAGCAGCCCGAGCGCCGTGTACAACCCTTCCACCGGTGGCATCGAGCTGTCCGCGATCAACAACGACGGCGTACTCAAGCAGACCTACTGGAAGTCGGACGGCCAGGGCTGGCGCGACTGGTACGCCCAGGACTCCGGCTGGACGTTCTCCGGCAGTCCCACGTCCGCCTACAACCCGGTCACCAGGACCGTGGAGGTCTTCGCCACCCGGACCAGCGGGGTCGTCGCGCACGCGTACTACACGCCGGGCATGACGAAGTGGAGCGGCTGGTACGAGATCCCCGGCCGGCAGTTCGCGGGCTCGCCGTCGGCGGTCTTCGACCCCGCCACCGGTGGTTTCAAGTTGTTCGTGGTCGGCGGTGACGGTGTCCTCGCCCGCGCCGAGTGGCAGCCCGACGACAAGCGGTGGCGCGACTGGACGTCCGTCGGGGACTGGAAGTTCACCACCGGCCGCTTCCCGACCGTGACGTTCAACGCCACGGCGGGCGTGCTGGACCTCTTCGCCACCGGGCAGAACGGCGCCCTGAACCACGTCACCTACAAGGCCGACCCGGTCCCGGGCGGTTGGGGCGGCTGGACGACGATCGAAGGCAGGACGATGATCACCGGCTGACCGGCGGCACCGAGGGCTGGAAGCACTCCGGGCCCGGCCGTTCCCCCGATCGGTCGGGGGAACGGCCGGGCCCGGGTCGTCGGGCGGGCCGACAGGGCCGTCGGAGCCGGAGGCGCCGTCAGAGCCGTTCGGGCACCGGGTTGCCGACGGCCTCGATGGCGCGGCGGACCGGCACCTTCAACAGGACGACGAAACCGATGACGAAGAAGATCAGCAACGAGATGATCGCCGAGCGGTAGCTGCCGGTGATCTGGTAGGCGAGGCCGAAGACCAGCGGGCCCATCCAGCTGGTGCCGCGGTCGCTGACCTTGTAGAAGCTGAAGTACTCGGCCTCCTTGCCCGGCGGGACGAGGTGGGAGAACAGGGAGCGCGAGAGCGCCTGGCTGCCGCCGAGCACCAGGCCGATCATGCAGGCCAGGGCGTAGAACCAGGCGGGCTGGTGGGCGGGCATGAAGTAGCCCAGGGCCAGCGTGACGACCCAGCCGACCAGCGAGCCGAGGATGGTCCGCTTGGCGCCGTACCGGTGGGCGATCCGGCCGAGCAGCAGGGCGCCGCCGATCGCCACGACCTGGACCAGGAGGACGGCGGTGACCAGCGAGGTCTGCTCCATGCCGAGTTCCTCGCTGCCGTAGAGCGAGGCCTGGGAGACGACGGTCTGGATGCCGTCGTTGTAGCAGAGGAAGGCGGCGAGGTAGAGCAGCGTGAGCGGGTGCTTGCGCATGCCGCGCAGGGTGGTGGCGAGTTGGCGCAGGCTGCCGCCGGCGGGCTCGCCGTCCTCGGCCGGGGCCGCGGTGGGGCTGGGGGCGATGCCGGCCCGGGAGGGCAGCCGCAGCATCGGGACGACGGTGAACAGCGCCCACCACAGGCCGGCCGAGGCGAGGCAGATCCGCACGGCGGTGCCGGAGTCCAGGCCGAACGCGTCGTGGCCCTGGAAGAGCGCCAGGTTGGCGATCAGCAGCAGTCCGCCGCCCGCGTAGCCGTAGGCCCAGCCCTTGGAGGAGACCTTGTCGCGCTCGTCGGGGGAGGCCAGGCCGGGCAGGTAGGCGTAGGAGAGCGCGACCGAGACCGCGTACGAGATGTTGGCGACCACCAGCAGTGCGCCGCCGAGCAGGTAGCGGTCGCCCTGGAGGAGGAACATCCCCATCGTGGCGAGCGAGCCGAGGTACGCGAAGCCGCACATCAGTTCCTTGTGCCGGCCGGTGCGGTCGGCGACCGTGCCGGTGAACAGCATCACCGCGACCGAGAGCAGCACGGAGAAGGAGACCGTGTAGGGGAAGAACGATCCTGCACGGATCGTCAGGCCGAGCGGGTGCACATTGCCGGCCGCGTCGGCGGCGTCCTTGGCGACGGAGGTCAGGTACGGGCCGAGGAACACGGTCAGGACGGTGGCCGAGAAGGCGGCGTTGGCCCAGTCGTTGACGTACCAGCCGAACTGTATCCGGCGCAGGGACCGTCCGTCGTCGTCGGCGGCCGCGGGGCCGGCCGCGGGATCGGTCGGTGGGTCGTCCGGCAGGTGCGTCGCCGAGTTCGTGGTGCTCATGGGGTTCCCATCACCGTGCTGGAGCCGGTACTGCCGTCCGTCCAGCAGCCGCGCTCGCCGAGGACGTCCCGCAGGACGTCGATGCGATCGGCCATGATGCCATCCACGCCCAGGTCGAGGAGAGCCCTGATCCGTGTGGGATCGTCCACAGTCCAGACGTGCACCTGGAGCCCGAGCCGGTGGGCGGTGCGGACGAAGGCCCGGTCGACCACCCGGACGCCCCGGTGACGCTCCGGCACCTGGGCGCACAGCCCGGCGAACGGCGCCCCCCGGCGCCGGGACAGCGGCCCCGGACCGGCGGACGGCAGGAACGATTCGGCCAGCGAACGCAGCCGCAGCCGGGCGACCTCGCGGGGGCCGAGCGAGGTGGCCAGCCGGGGACCGGCGGCGGCGCGGACGGCGGCCAGCCGGGTGTCGGAGAAGCCGCCGACGCAGACCCGGTCCCAGGCGTCGGTCCGGCGGATCGCCTCGACCAGCGGACCGACGGCCGGCGCCGCCTTGACGTCGATGTTGAAACGGGCGCCGGGGAACGCGCCGAGCAGGTCCTCCAGCAGCGGCACCGGCTCGGTCCCGCCGATCCGGGCCCGCCTGACGGCCTCCCAGGGCAGCTCCGCCACCG
>NZ_JBIVVI010000837.1:0-4168 GCF_044757675.1 Kitasatospora sp. NPDC091257 | reverse complement strand
CCTCCCGTCCGACGCCGGGAGGAACACCCGAACGGCCGTGATCCCGAACGGCCGGTACCTCCCTGGCCCCGTCGCCGTCACGGCCCCGGCGTCGGTGGTCCGACACAGTCCGACCACGGGAGTCCAGGAATGAACGTGTCCACACGAGTCGGCTCGATCCTCGGGGCCGACGCCGCGGCACCGGCCCTGCTCGCCGGTCCCGCGGCCGCGAACGCGCAGCCCGCCGCGCAGCTCGACCAGGCCTCCACGATCACCAGCTCCAGCCCCGAGGCCGCCGGCCAGTGCCTGGACATCTACAACTGGGGGCGCGGCCCGGTGGTCCAGCTCTGGGACTGCGGGAGCCAGGCCAATCAGTACTGGCGGCATAAGATTTGACGAATCGTCGACTCCTGGCGGCTCCGGTGCCCGCCCCCGTGGACCGAGCGGGGGCGGGCACCGTCGCCCGAGGGCCGGTTCAGCCGATGGTGGAGCCGGTGATCGGGGCGGAGAGCTCGACGGTCTTGCCGTTCAGGCCGGTCTTGACGAACTGCCAGCTCAGGCCGGTGATGACACCCTTGTCCAGCGGGGCCAGCTTGGCGAAGGCGGGCTGGCTGAGGTCGATGTGGGTGGAGTCGCAGGAGGGACACTGGTCCTTCACCGGGACGGTGATGGTCTTGCCCTGGTAGCTGACCTTGACCGAAATGCCCTTGCAGACCGGGTCGTTGTTGGGGTTGGCGGTGGTCCACCAGGTGTGCGAGACGGCGACCAGCATCTGGGTGGCGGCGTTGATCTGGGTGCCGCAGGCGCCGTAGCCGGCGTCGTTGTAGTAGGTGGCCTTGCCGGTCATGGGCTTGTTGATCGGTATCGCGGCGCTGGCGGAGCCCGCGGCGAGGGCGATCAGGGCGGCTGCGGCGAGCGGGGCGCCCGCGAGGATCCTGAGGTTCTTGCCGATGGCGCGCATGGTTCGTTCCCTCCGGTTGCGGTGCAGGGCATGGGCAGGCATGGGCATGACATGCGGAACTCGACACATTCGCACGACAGTTCGTCAACCGAATGTCCGCCCTTGTGGAGGAAACGTATGCGCCCGCCCGCAAGGTGGTCCAGACCTCCACGATGTCGGCATGAACACAAGGCAAGCATCTTTACCCATACGGCCGAAGGGGCGAAGATGCGTGACCGCCCCGCCACGGACGGTGTTGACAGAACGTCACCCGCGTCCCTCGGAGGCCCCTCAGATGCGCACCTCGCTCGTCGCCCTGCTCCTCGGCACCGTCCTGCTCCCGACCACCGCACCCGTCGCCGCCGGTGCGGCGCCCCGCGAGGTGAACCAGGGCTACAGCATCCCCGTCGCCGGCGTGACCGACCTCGGCGCGCTGCCCGTCCTCGGCAGCCTCGGGCTGGACTTCGCCCGCCTGCTCGGGCAGTAGCAACCCGGGAGGCGACCGCCGTCGCCGACCTCAGGTGGAAGATCCGGCTGCTCGTGGACGGCGCCCCCGCCGACGGCCCGCTCCTGGAGGCCGTTCCCGCCGACGGCCCGCTCGTGGACGGCGCCCCCGCCGACGGCGGCCGGGGTGGCGGCCGGGGCGGCGGCCGGCTCGGCCCGGTCCACCAGCTGATCGGCATGGCGCCGTTCCAGGGCATCAGCGTCGGCATCGACCGCAAGTCCCCGGTCTCCTGGCCGCTGCACGAGCGGCACCGCTCCTTCCGCTGCACCGGCGCCCTGCACTCCGTCACCTACCTGCCCGGCGGGCCCGCGCCGCACGACCCGGAGACGGTCGCCCGGGCGCTGCGCGAGGCTGCTGCCGCCTTCGAGTAGCCGGGCCGCCCGGCGATGGTCCCCGTTCCTCCACCAAGATCCCCCCACCCGGGTTACCCTCGTCCCGCGCGGCGGCCCGGCCGCGCAGCCGACCGAGGGGGGAACGGATGATCGGGGACCTGCTGCCGGACGTCGTGGTGACCGAGGTGGCCTACGACGACCCGCCGGAGGCCCGGCTGGAGCCCGAGGAGGAGCCGTCCGTCGCCCGGGCCGTCGACAAGCGGCGCCGCGAGTTCACCACCGTCCGGCACTGCGCCCGGACCGCCCTCGCCCGGCTCGGCGTCCCGTACCGGCCGCTGGTCCCGGGCCTGCGCGGCGCACCGAGCTGGCCGGACGGCGTGGTCGGCAGCCTCACCCACTGCGACGGGTTCCGCGCGGCGGCCGTCGCCCGGGCCGGCACCCTCGCCTCCGTCGGCATCGACGCCGAGCCCGCGCTGCCGCTGCCGGAGGGCGTCGAGGAGACCGTCGCGCTGCCGGTCGAGCGGCAGCGGCTCGCCAAACTGGCGGCCGAGCACCCGGGCGTCCCGTGGGACCGCATCCTGTTCAGCGCCAAGGAGTCGGTCTACAAGGCCTGGTTCCCGCTGACCCTGCTGTTCCTGGACTTCGACGAGGCCGAGCTGGACCTCTCCCCCGACGGCACCTTCACCGCCCGGCTGCTGGTCCCGGGCCCGGTGGTCGGCGGCCGCCGGATCGACGGCTTCGACGGGCGCTGGGCGGTCCGGGACGGGCTGCTCGCCACCGCGATCGCCGTCTCCCCCTGACGTCGCGCCGGGGTCGCGCCAGGAGACGCCGCGGTCGCCCGGGCGTCTCCCGGGCGGCCCCGGGCGGCCCCGGGCGGCCTCGGGCGGCCTCCTGAACCGCCGTCGGCGCGGCATATCCTCGACCCCGTGACGGTGACCTATGTGATCGACGGCAACGAGATCAAGACCCTGGACGACTTCTGGGACGTGGTCGGGCGGACCGTCGGCGAGGACGGCTACTTCGGCCGCAACCTCGACGCCTTCGCCGACTGCCTGCGCGGCGGTTACGGCACGCCCGAGGACGGCGACTGGGTCATCGAGTGGCGCCGTCACGAGGTCTCCCGCCGCAACCTCGGCTACCCGGAGACGGTCCGCCGGCTGGAGCTGCGGCTGGCCCACGCCCACCCCACCAACCGGGCGCGCATCACCGCCGAGCTGGAAGCCGCCCGGGCGGGCCGGGGGCCGACGGTCTTCGACTGGCTGGTCCGGATCATCGAGGAGGAGCACCCGGGCGGCCTGCGCCTGGTCTGAGCCGCCCACCCCGCGACGCCCGCCCCGAGGCGCGCGGCCCGCGGTGCGTACCCCGGCCCGCCCGGCTACAGCGCGTCCGAGAGCCGGACGAAGCGCCGCCCCGCCGCCAGCAGTCCCGGCAGCGCCGCCGCCACCCCGGGGGCCGTGCCGCCGCCCGGGTGGTTCAGGTGACCGATCACGATCGCGCCGGGCGGGGCGGAGGCGACCTCCTGCCGCACCTCGGCGGCCGGCAGCGTCGCCCCGCCGTCCCCGTTCACGGTGAAGCCCGCCACGCGCTGGCCCAGGTCGGCGACCACCCGGGTGGCGACGTCGTCGTAGTGCGCGGTGCCGGAGCGGAAGAACCGGGGCGGGTGCCCGAGCAGCTCCGTGAGCTTCCGGGCGTTGCCCGCCACCTCGTCGTACACCTCGCCGACGTCGCCCGTGCCGGCGATGCCGTAGGCGGAGCGGCCGGTGACCGAGAGCGGGCGGTGGACGGTGCCGTGGTTGCCGATCTCGAACAGCGGGTCGGCGGCGAGCTGCTCGAACTCGTCCGGGTTGGCGTCGATCCAGCGGGCGTTCAGGAAGAGCGTGGCCGGCACGCCGTGCGCCCGCAGGACGTCGATCAGGTCGGCGTCGTAGCCGTTGCCGCGGGGGCCGCCACAGGCGTCGAAGGTGAGCGCCGTGGCGCTCTCGCCCTCCGGCAGCTCGGTGATCACCCCGGACACCTCCAGGCCCCACTCGCTCGGGGCCAGCGCGCCGTACCGCGCGACCGTCTCGGCCCGGGTCGGCTCGTGCGGGGGCTGCTTCACGGGTTCCGATGCGGAGGTCGGCGCGGGTGTCGGCGCCGGCGTCGGATCCGGCCCGGGCGTCGACGCGGCGGCGGCCTCGGCGGGCCCGGCGGGCGGTATCGCCGAGGGCGAGCCGGTGCTCGACGTCCGGCCACCGCACCCCGCCAACGCGCCTCCGGCCACCACCATGAGCAGCGCCCGCCGGCTCACCGTCATGCCCGTCTCCCATCCGCGCGATTTCTCATATAAACCGATGACATGACTATGAACCGACCAATCGTCACTCCCCGCAACTCGCCCCCGCCCCCGCCCGGCCCCTCTTCACCGAGCCGCCC
>NZ_JBIVVI010000836.1:0-4168 GCF_044757675.1 Kitasatospora sp. NPDC091257 | reverse complement strand
GTCCTCCCGCGGCCCCTCCCTTGACGGACTCCTCGGAGTCCGGCGGCGTGTTCCTCCGCCCTGCCCCGTCGTTCCTCCTCCCCGCGGCAGTTCGACACGGCAGGGGCGGTTCGGGTTGTACGGGAAGGACCGTGACCTGATTGGTACAGACCACTGATGGTTCGTTGTGATAGAACCTCAGCTCTGGGCCGCAAGTGGTCCCGTGACGTGCGCCCCGGAGTCGAACGAAGGGCGCCGAGGGGAGTGGCGGATGGTGCTGGCGGGGGTCGGGCGCCGGATCGGGCGGCACGGTGCGGTGCTGGCGGCCGTGGCCGTGAGCATCCTGGTCGCGACGGCGGTGCTGTCCGCGGTGGCCGGGCTGGCCCGGTCGGCCGCCGCGGCCGGGGTGCGCCAGCGCCTCGCCGCCGACGCCGGCCGGTCGGTGGAGGTGTCCGCGCGCTGGACGGCGCAGGGCCTGCCCGCGGCCGACCGGGCGGTGCACACGGCACTGGTCCGGGCGATGGCCGGCGTCCCCTTCCGCTCCGAGACCGCCCTGCGGGCCGGTATCGCCGTGGACCTGCCGCTGCCGCTCGCCGCGCGCCGGCAGGCCACCGAAACCGGGCTGCCCGGGCTCCCGGTGGCACTGCCCGACCCGGGCCGCTACGCCCGGCTGAGCAGCGGCAGTTGGCCGGACGCCGCCCCCGCCCCCGCGTCCCCCACCGCGTCCTCCGCCGCCCCCGCCGACGTCCCCGGAAACGCCCTGCGCGTCGCCCTCCCCGAGACCGTCGCCGACCGCCTCGGCCTGGCGAGCGGCAGCACCGCGGTCGTCCCGGACCCCGCCACCGGCGGCCCGCTCACGCTCACCGTGACCGGCGTCTACCGCCCCGACCCGGCCGCCGACGCCTTCTGGAACGGCCTGGCCGGCGCCGACGGCGCGGACCGCGCCCTGCTGCTGGCCGACGGCGCCCAGCTGACGGCCCTGCCCACGTTCGGCAGCCGCACCCAGGCCGTCTGGCTGGCCCTGCCCGACACCGGCCGGTCGAGCCTGCCCGAACTCGCCGCGCTGCGCGACCGGGTGGCCGTCCTCGCCGGCTCCGACACCGCCCGCTCGGTCTACCGCGGCGCAGCCCCGCCCCTGGCCGACACCAGGGTGCGCAGCGCGCTGCCCGCCGCGGTCGACGGCCAGGCGGTGCCGGCCCTGGCCGCCAGGGCCGAGATCGCCGTTCCGCTCGCCCTGATCGCCGTACTCGCCTCGGTGGTCCTGATTCTGACGGCCCGTCGGCTGGCCGACGCGGTCGCCGTCGAGCAGGCGCTCCAGCGCTCCCGGGGAGCCGGCCTGGCGCGGCTGCTCGCGGTGGCGGCCGGCGAGTGGGCGGTGGCCGCCGTGCCGGCGGCGGCCTGCGGGCTGCTGCTGGTCGAGCCGCTGCTCGCCGCCGTCCTGCGCGGCGCCGGGGCGCACGGCCTGACCGCGGCCGACGGCCGAACCGCCTGGTGGGCCGCCGGGTTCGCGCTCGCGGTGCACGGCACGGCCCTGCTGCTGCCGCTCGCCCGGCAGGCCTGGGACCCGCACGCCCGGCAGGCGTTGCGCCGGCGCCGCCCGCGCCGACCGGGCCTGCAGCGGGCCGGAGCGGACCTGGCGCTGCTCGCCGTGGCGGTCCTCGGCTTCCTCCAACTGCGCCACTACCAGGGCGTGGTGGTGCCCGGCGCGGGTGCGGGCTTCGACACCGGAGTCGACCCCGTCCTGGTGCTCGCCCCGGCGGCGATGGCGGTGGCCGGCGCGGTGCTGGCGCTGCGGGCGCTGCCGCCGGCCGGGCGGCTGCTGGAACGGGCGGCCGCCCGCTCCCGCGGACTGGTCGCGCCACTGGGCGCCTGGCGGCTGAGCCGCGACGCCGGCCGCCAGGCGGTCCCGGTCCTGGTCACGCTCCTGGCCGTGGCCTGCGCCGGCCTGGCCGCCGGGGTCCTGGCCGCACTGCCGGCCGGCGACCGCGACCGGGCGGCCTTCACCGTCGGCGCCGACCTGCGGCTGTCCGGGGTGACCGGCGCGGCGGCGCAGCGGCACGGCGCACTGGCCGCGCTGCCGGGCGTCACGGCCCTCACCCCGGTCGCCGACCAGTCGGCCTACGTGGGCAGCGCCGTGGTCCGGACGGTCGCCGTCGACACCGCCGCCGCCGCGGCCTCCGGCGCCCTGCCGGCCCTGCGTCCCGACCAGGCCGACCGCCCGGCACCGGCGCTGCTGGCCCCGCTGACCGCCGCGCCCGCCCAGGGGCTCGCGATCCCCGGCGAGCCGACCGCCCTGGAGCTGACCGTCCAGGCCACCGCCGACCCCGCACCGCCGGACCAGGGCCCGAGCCTGCTGCTGTGGATCCAGGACGCCGACGGGCTGACCGAGCAGCTGACCCTCCCGCTGACGGCCGACGGCCGCCCCCACCCGCTGACCGTGAACCTGGCCGACGGCGGCCGGCGCAGCTACCCGCTGACCCTCGGCCGCGTCGGCGTCCGCTTCCCCGGCCCCCTGGCCCGGCGCACCACCCTGGAGCTGGACCTGCCACGGATCAGCGCCGTCACCGGCGACCGGCGAACCGACCTCGCCCTCGGACCGGACCGGTCCTGGGTCCGCTCCGGCGCGCCCTTCGTCAGCCCCACCACACTCGGCTGCCCCGCCGGCGACCCGGCCCCGGACGCCCGGCCCACCTCGGTGCTCGACGGCGGCGCCCAGGACGACCGGGCCACCGCCTGCACCTGGCACAGCCGCGGACCCGGCCTCCTGCACGCGGTGCTGCGCTCCCAGAACCCCGCGAACGCCCTGGACCCGGCCGCCCTGGACACGTACTTCGCCGTGCGCCCCCCGACCGGCACCCCGGACGGGAGCGCCCCGCCCGTCCTGTCCGCGATCGCCGACCGCACCCTGCTCGACGCGGTGAACGCCAAGGTCGGCGACACCATCCGGCTCACCTGGGACCGCGACCGCGACAGCGACCAGAAGGTCCGCATCACCGGGGAGGTCGACGCCCTGCCCGGCTACGGCCGCGGCCAGGGCCACCTGCTGCTGGACCTGCCCGCGCTCGCCGCCAACCGCGCGCTCACCGGCGCGCCGCCGCCCGTCGACACCCACTGGTGGCTGGCCAGCGACGACCCCGCCGCCACCTGGGCCGCCGTCGACGGCCACAGCGCGTTCGGCCGCGCCCAGAGCGCACAGCGGCTCGCCGCCGACCTGGCCGACGACCCGTTCCGGGCCGGACTGCGCTGCGCCTGGCTGCTGGTCATGGCCACCGCCCCGCTCTTCGCGGTGACCGCCCTGACCCTGCACGCGGTCGGCGCGGCCCGCTCCCGGCAACGGGAGTTCGCCGTGCTGCGCGCCCTGGGCGCACGGACTGGCGAACTGACGGCGATGCTGCGCGCCGAACAGGTGGCGGTGACGGTGCCCCCGGTGCTGCTCGGCGGCCTGCTGGGCCTGCTGCTGACGGCCCTGCTGCTGCCGCTCACCGTGCTGGACGACAGCTCCGGCCCGGTCTTCCCGGCCCTGGCCACCGCCCCGGGCCGGCCGGCCGCCGCGCTCACCACGCTCGCCAGCGGCCTGCTGCTGGCCCTCACGGTCCTGGTCCTCACCCGGCTGCTGGCCAGGGTCGACCTGGTCCGGGCCCTGCGCGCGGGGGAGGACGGATGAGCCCGACGCCAGGACGGCGGCCCGGCAGCGGGCCCGGCCTCGCGCCCGGCCGCGGGCGCGCCCCCGGGCCCGGCACCCAGCCCCGCACTCCGCTCGGCCTCGCGCCTGGCACCCCGCCCCGCAACGGACGCTTCGACGGCGGGAGCCCCGCATGCTGACACTGCGCCTGATCCGACGAGAGGCGCGGATCGCCTGGCCGGTGGCGGCCGGGCTGGCGCTGCTCTCCGTCCTGCTCACGGCGATCCCGCTGAGCTGGCCGCCGCGCTTCGACCGCCTCGCCGCCGGCGCGCTCGCGGACCGGGTCGCCCGCGCCCAGCTGTCCGGCCCGCTGGTCACCGCCACGTCCACCACCGTCCCGCTGCCGTCCAGGCCCCGGATCGCCCCCGGCGCACTCGACCGCGACCTCGACCGGGCCGGCCACGCGGTGCGCGCCGCCGCCGGACCGCGACTGGCCGCCGCGCTCGGCACACCGAAGGGCCGCGTGAGCGCCCCCGCCGCCGTGGCGGAAGGGCCCGGAGTCCCCAC
>NZ_JBIVVI010000835.1:0-4169 GCF_044757675.1 Kitasatospora sp. NPDC091257 | reverse complement strand
CTCGTTATGAACGACTCCCGGGGGATCCGGATGGTTCCTCGCCGTTCGAGCCCCTGGAACCGGCTGTTCAGGGAGGTGTTCAGGGAAGTGTTCGGGGGCGGCTGTTCAGGGAACCGGGTGTTCGGGAAAGCGGCGGGCCGTCTGCTCAGGCGGCGGTCGGGGCCTCGGTCTCGGTGCGGACCAGCCGCTCCATCGGCTCGACCGCGATCTGGCCGAGCATCGAACCGGCCACGATCGCGCCGATCAGGACGACGGTGGACAGCCAGGCCATGGTCGACACCGGCAGGGTGAAGGCGCCGACCACCCGGGCCGCGCACTCGGTCAGCAGCGCGGTGCCCCAGATGCCCGAGAACAGCCGCTCGTGGCGGCGGAAGGCCCGCGCTCCGGCCGCCCGGCCCTCGACCAGCCGCTGCCAGGCGGCCGCGCGCTCCGGCCGGCCCTTGGTGAGGAAGGGCATCAGCATCGGAGTCATCACCGGTCGGCCGACCAGCGCGGAGACCAGGATCGCCAGTGCCACGGTGCCGCTCAGCCCGCCGTCCTTGGCGATCATCAGGCGGGCGTCGCCGGTGACGAAGGTCAGCGCCAGGCCCGCCAGGTTGACGGTCAGCATCAGGGCGGCCCACAGGTTGAGCCTGCGCTCGACCAGCAGGCCGAGGACGGTCCGGGCGGCCGGGAAGGCACTGCTCCAGGCCAGTGCGGCGAACTCGCTCAGGCCGAGGGCCGAGTGCAGCAGGTAGTAGCCGGCCAGCGGGGCGGCCACGTCGAGGGCCAGCGGGCGGAGCCCGGAGACCAGCGGGTTGGGGGCCTTGGCGCGGGCGGCGGCGCCGGTGGCGGCGGACGTGGCCGGGGTGGTGCCGGTGTGGGCGACGGTGCTGGTGACGGCGGCGGCACTGACGGTCTGGCTCACGGTGGGTTCCTCCCCGGCTGGTGGCCGCGGGCCGCTGCCCGCGTCGTGCCTCCAGTCTTTCCGTCCGACCCTCCGTCAGCGCAGTGCCGTCCGTTGCGTCATCCGCGTGACGGTTGTCATGGTGCGCGCCGTGACACCGCCTCCGACCTGCGGATTTCCTACCCCTCGTCGGGGAAGGCCCACAGTGCGCGGCCCAGGGTGTCCAGGCAGCGGACGGTGCCGAAGCGCTCGTCGCCGGCGGACAGGAAGCCCTGCGCGACACCCGCCAGAACGGTCCGGGCGACGCCGTCGCCGCGGGTCCAGGCGCCGGTCAGCACCAGCGCCTCGTCGGTCAGCTCGGCGCGCTGCACCCGGGCCACCGCCGCGGTCAGCAGCGCGGCGTTGACCGCCTCCAGCTCGGCGGGCAGGAGGTAGGTCTCCCCGGCGGGGGTGCGGTCCGCCTCGGCCCGGCGCCGCAGCTCCGGCAGGCCGTAACGGTGCACGGCGGCGACCGCGTCGTCCAGCGGGAGCTGCCAGCGCGGCCCGGGCAGCACCTCCCACCAGACGTCCTCGCCGACCGGCAGCACCTCGCCGATCCGGGCCCGCCAGGTCTCGACGCCGTACCGGGTGCGCGGGTCGGGCCGGTGGCCGGGGAGGGCCGCGACGCTCCAGTCGGTGCGGCGGACCACGCTGAGCTCGAAGGTGAAGGGCACCCGGTCGGCGGCGGGGCGCTCGACCAGGCCGAGCAGCAGCCAGTGGGTCTCGTCCGGCAGGCTGAAGGTCCGGCGCCACCCGATGAGGCCCAGGGCGCGCAGGGCGGGTGCGAGGTGCTCGCGCAGGCCCTTCGCATGGAGCTCGTGGAGCCCGTGGAGCTCGTGGGCGGTCGTCATCGCGGTCTTTCCCTGCTGGTCGTGGTGTCGGACGGGTGCGCCGGGTGCGGTGCGCCGGGCCCGGCGCCGGTGGTGGTCCCCGTCAGTGCTGGTCCCCAGCGGCACGGCTCAAACCAGGCAGGGTCGTGCGACCGGGGCCCGCACGGGTCGTGCGTGCGCCCTCGGACACGGCGGTATCCCGGCGGCGGGCCGGGTGCGTCGGCGGACCCCGTGTCGGGGCGGGCCGTCGGCCCGGACTGCTTCGCCCACCGACAACGTAGGCCGGACGGGCCCGTCCGGGCCGTGGGCGAACGACAGCAGTCCTCGGGACCTTGGCCCCGGCCGCGGGCGGTCGTTCGGCCGGAGCCGAAGTGTTCGCCCGAATGGCGCATCATGTGGCGGGTGCAGAGTGCAGAGCGCCCCGGAGCGGGCACCGACGGACCCGTCGGCCGGTCCGGACCAGTCCCACCCGCCGGCCCGCCGCCGGGCCCGGCCCCCGCTCCCCCCGACCTGACCGAGGCGGTCCGGGCCGCGCAGGCCGGGGACGAACAGGCGTTCCGGCTGCTGTTCCGGACCGTCCAGCCGGGCCTGCTGCGCTACCTGCGGGTGCTGGTCGGCGGCCGGCCGGAGGACGCGCAGGACGCCGAGGACATCGCCTCCGAGACCTGGCTGCAGATCGCCCGCGACCTGCGCGGCTTCTCCGGCGACGGGGACGGCTTCCGGGGCTGGGCCGCCACCGTCGCCCGCCACCGCGCCCTCGACCACCTGCGCGCCCGGCGCCGCCGTCCGGTCACCGACCTGCCGTTCGAGCAACTGGTCGAGCTGGCGGCGGGGGACGACACCGCGCGTGCGGCGCTGACCACGGTCGGCACCGCCGACGCGCTGGCCCTGATCTCCCGACTGCCGCGCGACCAGGCCGAGGCCGTGCTGCTGCGGGTGGTCATGGAGCTGGACGCGGAGAGCGCCGCCCGGGTGCTCGGCAAGCGGGCCGGCAGCGTCCGGATGGCCGCCCACCGGGGGCTGCGGCGGCTGGCCAAGCTGGTCGAGCCGCGCGCCTCCGGGGGCGGTATCCCGGCGGCCCGGGCCGGCGCGGCGACGGCCGGGGCCCAGGCCGGACCGGGCGCCGGGGCCGGGGGGAACGCCGCCGGGGCGGCGGCCGGAGTGAGCGGGGGCGAGGCCGTCGGGCGACCCGTGGGGAAACCCGCGGAAAAAAGTTCTCCGCAGGGTGTGACAGAACGCCGGGCCGCGACGCTGAAGGACATGAGATGAGCACCAACCGATCCCGTCGGATCGACCGTGATGCCGCCGAGCAACTGCTCGGTGGTGCCGTGGGCGGCCCGTCGGCCGGGCAGGACGCCTCGCTCACCGGACCGGACGGCGGTCCCGGGCAACTCGCCCGGGTGCTCGCCGCGGCCGCCGCCCCCGCGACGGCCGGCGAACTGGCCGGGGAGGAGGCCGCCCTGGCCGCGTTCCGGGAGGCGAGTCTCACGCCCGACCCGACAGTGACCCCCGTCCGGAGACGATCGATGGCAACCGCGGTGCTGGCCAGGGCCTTCAGCACGAAGGCCACTGCCGTCGTGCTCGGCACCACCGCGCTGTGCGGTGTCGCCGTCGCCGCCGGCACCGGCAACCTGCCGCCCGCGCTGGGCGGCGGCCCGTCCGCGCCGGAGCACAGGCTCGCGGGCCGGGACGCTGCCACCGGCCCGGCGTCGGGCCCGGCGGTCGTCGGGTCGTCGGCGGGCGTGGCCCCGTTCGGTGCCGTGGCGTCCGGTTCCGCCCGTCCGTCCGGCAGCGCCTCCGCCGGACCGCAGGCGGTCGTCCCGTCCGGCCCCGCGACGCCCGGCACCCCCTCGCCCGAGGGGCGCGGTGGCCGTTCGGCCGTCCCGCCCGCGCTGCTCGGCCTCTGCACCGGCTTCGCCGACCGTACGGCCAAGGGCGACCGCCCGAGCCGACTGGCCGGCGAATCGCTGTACGGCCCGCTGGTCGCGGCGGCCGGTGGCGCGGACCGCGTGACGGACTACTGCCGGGCCGCGATCGACGACGAGGGCGGCGAGGACGGCGACCACCAGGGCGCCACCAGCCCGACGCGCGACCCCGGCCGCACCGGCAGCGGCAGCGGGGCGAACGCCGGATCCGGCAAGGGGAACACCGGCGGCGGCCGGACCGACGGAAACGGCAACAGCAACGGAAGCGGCAGCGGAAACGGGCGCGGCAACACCAGCGGCGGCAGCGACGGCGAGGGCACCGGCGGCGCCGGTACCAGGCCGGGCAAGTCCGGCGTGACCGCCCCGGCCGTCCCCAACGCGCAGGACGGCCGCCCGGACAAGCCCGACCGGACCGAGAACGAACAGTCGGCCGGGAGGTAGCCCCCAGGACTCCGGGTGGGCGGCGAGCGACTCCCCCCGGGCTCGCCG
>NZ_JBIVVI010000834.1:0-4171 GCF_044757675.1 Kitasatospora sp. NPDC091257 | reverse complement strand
GGGGCGTCGGCGGGGGCGAAGCCGATGAAGGAGGCGGTGTAGCCGTCGTAGCCGACGCCGTTGGCGGCGCCCCGGTTGGCGGTGCCGGTCTTGCCCGCGACCCGGTAGCCGGAGATGGCGGCCTTGCCGCCGGTGCCCTGCTCGTCGTCGACGACCGACTCCAGCATCGAGGTGAGGGTCTTGGCCGTCTCCGGGCTGACCACCCGGGTCTGCTCCCCCGGCGCGCTCGGCGTGTACTTGCCGTTCGGGTCGGTGACGCCCTGGACGATGCTGGGCGCGACCCGCACCCCGCCGTTGGCGATGGTGGAGTAGACCGAGGTGGCCTGCAGCGCGTTCATCTGCAGCGGGCCCTGGCCGAAGGAGATGTTGTACTTCTCCGAGGCGACCAGGTCCTCCGGCTTCTTGAGCATCCCGGGGGTCTCCCCGGGGAAGCCCAGGCCGGTCGGCCGGGCCACGCCGAACTTGCGCATGTAGCCGTCCAGCACCTGGTTGGCCTTCAGCTGGTCGCCGTCGCCGAGGGTCTCGACCGCCTCGATGGTGCCGATGTTGGACGACTTGGCGAGCACCCCGGCCAGGGTCAGGTACCAGGGGTCGTGGTCGATGTCGTCCTTGAACTGCTGCCCGGCCCGGACCAGCCGGTTGGGCACGGTGACCTTGGTGTCCCAGGTGGCCTTGCCGGAGTCCAGCACGGCGGCCAGGCTCATCAGCTTGGCGGTGCTGCCCGGCTCGTACGCGTCGGCCAGGGCGGGGTTGCCCAGCTGCGCCTGCTTGGACAGGCTCAGGTCGTTCGGGTTGAAGCCGGGCGCGGTGGCCATCGCGAGGACCTGACCGGTCTTCACGTCCTGGACCACCACGTAGCCCTTCTCCGCGCCGGAGTTGGCCACCTGGTCGGTGATCGCCCGCTGGGCGGCCCACTGGATGTCCCGGTTGATGGTCAGCTTCACGTCGTCGCCCGGCACGGCCGGCTCCATCGAGCCCCCCGCGGTGGGCACCAGCCGCCCGCCCGACTGGGCGTAGCTGCTGTGGCCGTCCTTGCCGGCCAGCAGCTTCTGGTACTGGAGCTCCAGGCCGCCGGCGCCCTCGCCCTCGGCGTTGACGAAGCCGACCAGGTTGGCCGCCAGCCCGTCCGCGGGGTAGATCCGCTTCTGGGTCTCCCGGTTGAACACCCCGGCCAGCGGGTTGGCGCACTCGTTGTCCACCCGGGTGCGTCCGCCCTGGTCGGCGGGCTTGCCGAGCAGCCTCTTCTGGGCCTGGCAGGCCCGCGAGCCGGCCTGCTTCTCCAGGCCCGACTTGAGGTCGCTGATCTGCTTCTTGGCGGCCGGGGTCTGCTGGGCCGCGAGCCGCTTGTAACGGCTCTTGGGGGTGTGCAGGTCGGCGGCGATCTTCTCCTTGGGCACGCCGAGGATCGGCGACAGCAGCGCGGCCGCCTGCTCCGGCGCGTCCGGGATGCCGGTCGCCTCCGGGGTGAACATCGCCGGGTCGGCGGTGATGTCGTACGCGTCGACGGTGGCCGCCAGCGAGACCCCGTCGGAGGACGTTATCGAGCCGCGTTCGGCGGTGATCGGGATGTTCAGGTAGCGGTTGGTGTTGGCGTCGGCGGCCAGCGCGTCGGCGTCCACCAGCTGGAGCTGCACCAGGCGGCCCGCGAAGACGGAGAACACCAGCGACAGCACCACGCTGATCACCCGCAGCCGGCGCTTCGGCTCGGCCAGTTTGAGCGCCTTGGGGCGCAGCGACGGACGGCTCCGCGGGCGCACCGCCGCCTGGCTGCGGGCCGGCGGGCGTCCCTCGGGGCCGCGCTGCTGCGGCGCCCGCGGGGTACGGCCGACGGAGGCCGACCTGGCGGGCTGGGCCTTGGCCGACTGGCTGCGGGCGGGCTGACCCTTCGCCGGCTGGCTCCTGGCCGGTTGGCCCTTCGCGGGCTGACCCTTGACCGGCTGGCCGCGGCCGGAGCCGGACTGCGCGCGCGGCGCGCCGCCGCGGGGCACCGGACGGCGGCCGTTGCCGCCACCGGACCCGCTGGACCCACTGGTGGGTTGACGTGGAGTGCTCATGCGACCACCTCGCTGCGCTCGGCGGACGCTTCGCACCATTCGTACCTGTTGACGGTTCGCCCGTTCCGCCCGCTCACCGGCCGGCACCCCCGCTCGGCTTCGCGCCCGCGGCGGGCGGGACCGGGTTGAGCTGGATCACCGAGTCACCGGCGGACGCCGCCGGGGTCGGCGCCGGCGGCGGGGCGGCCGGCGACGGGGCACCGCCCGGCTGCGGCGCGGCCGGCGACGGTCCGGCGCCGGGCTGGGCGGCACTCGGCTGGGCCCTGGTCGGCCACGGCTCGGCCGTGGACCGCTTGACCGGCGGGCTGTCCTGCGCCGGGCCCGGGGTGCCGATCACCTTGCCGCCGTTCGGAACGTCCAGGAAGGCCATGCCGCCGGCCGGGACCATGCCGAGCTCGGCCGCGCGCCGCGACAGCGCGTCCGGCGCCGAGCTCTGGTCGATCTCGTGCTGGAGGCCCTGCTGCTCGTCGGTCGCCGTCGTGGTCTGCTTCTGCAGCCGGGACAGCTCGAAGGAGCCCTCGTTGAGCGCGGTGTTCAGCGTGAGCAGGCCGAGCAGCCCGGCCGCCAGCAGCACCACGATGAGCACCGCGAACGGCGTGCGCCTCCGCACCGGGCGCCTGCCCGGCCGGACCGTGATCCGTGCCCTGCCCTGCCTCGGGAGTCCTCCCCGCCCCGCCCGGACCTCACCGGCCACCGGCCCCACCGCTCTCCTCCGCCCTTCGGACCCGCCGGGACCGGTTCGTCAGCCCCGCTTGCTACGGTCCCTGATCCTCTCCGCCACCCGCAGCCGCACGGGCGCGGCACGCCGGTTCTCCTCGATCTCCTCCTCGGTGGCCAGCTCGGCACCGCGAGTGATCAGTTTGAGCCAGGGCTGGTGCTCCTCCGGGATGAACGGCAGGCCCGGCGGAGCGGTGGTGGTCGCACCGGCGGCGAAGCACTGCTTGACCAGGCGGTCCTCCAGCGACTGGTAGGACATCACCGCGATCCGGCCGCCCACCGCGAGGACGTCCAGCGCGCCCGGGATCGCCCGGTCCAGGACCTCCAGCTCGCCGTTGACCTCGATCCGCAGCGCCTGGAACGTCCGCTTGGCCGGGTTCCCGCCGGTCCGACGGGTCGCCGCCGGGATGGCGTTGCGCACCAACTCGACCAGACGCGCGCTGTTGGTGAACGGTTCCTTCTCCCGCTCCCGCAGGATCACCGAGGCGATCTTCCCGGCGAACCGCTCCTCGCCGTACACCTTGAGGATCCGGGCCAGGTCGCCGTGGCTGTAGGTGTTCAGCACCTCCGCCGCGCTGATCCCCCGGGTCTGGTCCATCCGCATGTCCAGCGGCGCGTCCTGCGCGTACGCGAAGCCGCGCTCGGCCTCGTCCAGCTGCATCGAGGAGACGCCGAGGTCGAACAGGACGCCGTCCACCTCGTCGATGCCCAGGCGCTCCAGCACCTCGGGGATCTCGTCGTAGACCGCGTGCACCAGGGTGGCCCGGTCGCCGAACGGGGCCAGCCGCTCGCCGGACAGCTTCAGCGCCACCGGGTCGCGGTCCACCGCGACCAGCCGCACCTGCGGGAACTGGGTCAGCAGCGCCTCGCTGTGCCCGCCGAGGCCGAGGGTGGCGTCGACCACGACGGCACCGGGGCGCGAGATCGCCGGGGCCAGGGCGTCCATGCACCGCTGGAGCATCACCGGAACGTGCTTGGGGCCCGGTTCGTTGGTGGTCATGCGCGGTGGCGCCCTTCCTCGGTG
The DNA here is from genome assembly GCF_044757675.1 of Kitasatospora sp. NPDC091257. NCBI lineage: Bacteria > Bacillati > Actinomycetota > Actinomycetes > Kitasatosporales > Streptomycetaceae > Kitasatospora > Kitasatospora sp. NPDC091257. The sequence goes on along the minus strand of NZ_JBIVVI010000834.1, from coordinate 376 downwards.
CGGAGCAGCCCGACGTCCGGGAGCTGCGACCATTCTCGCCCACCGTGCCCCGGCACGACGAAGCGGCCCGTGGTCCCCGCCCGCTCAAGGGGAAGGTCGTGACCGCCCGGCGCCGGGGAAGGTGCGCCAGGTGGGCACGGAGCGGGAGGAGGCCACGGACCGCGTCGACCGGGCCGCACCGGCCGGGAAGGCCCGGTTGACGGGCCCCGGCGGGTGTGCTCCACTGCGCCGCAAACTCTATCGCGCGGGCCTTGCCAGTCAATGGTCCGCTCCGGCGCACCACCCGGGCGGCGGTACGGATCACCGCAGGTCGCGGGCGTGCGGGTGGACCGGTGGCGGCACGGATCGGGGGCCTTCGGCGGCCGGCGCGCGCCCC
>NZ_JBIVVI010000833.1:0-4171 GCF_044757675.1 Kitasatospora sp. NPDC091257 | reverse complement strand
TACCCTTCGCATACTGGTACTGACAAGGCTCCCCGCCGTCCGCCGGGGCCGCTCCCCTCCTCGGGGATGATGTTTCCCCCGGCCGTCCCCGAGACGGGGCCCGCGCGGGAACCGGCTGCGGCCCCCGGACGTACGTTCCGGCAGGCCCGGCCCGGTTCCGGGGTACTCCGGGGGGCGTGCCGACCGTACCGTGCGAACGGGCATAGTGGTCCCGAACCACCGGCCCCATTGCCCTTTCTTTACTCAGCCAATCCTTGACTCGACTCCCGATCGGAGCACTCGGTGATCATCGGCCTCGTCACCGCCGTGGCGGCATCCGCCTGCTACGGCACCGGCTCGGTCCTCCAGGCCGTCGGATCCCGCCGCTCCGCCCGGGAGGAGGCCGCCAAGGGCGCCACCACCTCGACCACCGAGCACGGCGGCCCGAGCCTGTCCTCGACCGCGAAGGCCGCCGTCACCTGGGAGTTCATCCTCGGCACGGTGCTCGACCTGATCGGTTTCGGGCTCGGCGCGCTGGCCGCCCGGCTGCTGCCGCTGTTCCTCTCCCAGACCATCATCAGCGCCAACCTGGTGATCACCGCGGTGCTCAGCATCAAGCTGCTGGGCATCCGGCTCAAGCAGCTGGAGTGGGCCTCGATCGCCGTTCTCTGCTCCGCGCTGGTGCTGCTGGCCGTCTCGGCCGGACCGGAGGGCGGCCACCACGTGGCGATGTCCTTCCACTGGTGGCTGCTGATCATCACCACCGTGCTGCTGGTCGGCGGCAGCCTGCTGGTGCGGCGGATGGGCGCCAACGGCGCGATCGTCGCCGGCCTGCTCTCCGGCCTCGGCTTCGGCGCCCTGGGCGTCGGGGTGCGCATCCTCAACGGCATCGAGCCGTTCGACATCGGTTCGCTGCTCTCCGACCCGGCGCTATACGCGGTCCTGGTCGGCGGCATCGGCGGGATGTACATCCACACCGTGGCGCTCCAGATCGGCTCGGTCAACGGCGCGACCGCCGCGCTGGTGGTCGGCGAGACGGTGCTGCCCGGCGCGGTCGGCGTGCTCTGGCTCGGCGACTCCTCCAAGGCCGGCCTGGGCTGGCTCGGCGTGATCGGCTTCCTGCTCGCGGTGGTCGCCGCGGTCGGGGTGGCCTACTTCGGCCAGGACACCCACGGCACGCCCGGGGAGCCGGCCTCCGAGGAGCCCGAGCTCACCCGCAAGTAGCGCGGGGCCTCAGCCCCCGCTGCGGGTGCGCGGCACGCGCTGGCAGCGGGGGCAGAAGTAGCTGGAGCGGTTCATCCAGGCCGCCCGCCGGATCGGGGTGCCGCAGCGGCGGCAGGGCTCCTGCTCGCGGCCGTAGGCGTCGAGGTCCCGGGAGAAGTAGCCGCTCTCGCCGTTCACGTTGACGTAGAGGCTGTCGAAGCTGGTGCCGCCGACGGCGAGCGCCGCGGTCATCACGTCCCGGGCGTCGGCCAGCAGCAGCAGGGCCTGCGGGCGGGTGAGCGTCGCGGTCGGGCGGTCGTAGTGCAGCCTGGAGCGCCACAGCGCCTCGTCGGCGTAGATGTTGCCGACGCCGCTGATCAGGGTCTGGTCGAGCAGGGCGCGCTTGACGGTGGTCCGCTTGGCGCGCAGCGCGGCCGCGAAGGCGGCGTCGTCGAAGCGCGGGTCGAGCGGGTCGCGGGCGATGTGCGCGATCGAGACCGGGGTGCCCTCGGGGTCCCCGTCCTCGGCCTCCTCGACCGCCAGGCCGCCGAAGGTCCGCTGGTCGACGAAGCGCAGTTCGCGCCCGCCGTCGGCGAAGCGCAGCCGCACCCGCAGGTGCGTCTCGTCGGGTACGGACGGGTCCTGGACGAGGAGTTGGCCGCTCATCCCGAGGTGGCCGATCAGCGAGAATCCCGCCCCGGTGCCGGCCAGCGGCACCCACAGGTACTTGCCGCGCCGCTGCGCGGTGCCGAGGGTGGTGCCGGTCAGCCGGGCGGTGAAGTCGGCCGCGCCGGCCGGCTGGCGGCGCACCGCGCGCGGGTGCAGCACCTCGACGTCGGCGACGGTCCGCCCGGCGACCCAGTTGGCCAGACCACGGCGGACGACCTCGACCTCGGGAAGTTCGGGCACGGGAAGACGCCTCCTGCTCGGTACGGTTCGGCAGGAGTGAAGGCTACTCGGAGGTCACGCCCCGGCGGGCAGCCGGTCGGCGTACTTGTCCTTGATCGCGCGCCAGGCGCTCTCGGCGGCCTTCTGCTCGGCTTCCTTCTTCGAGCGGCCGACGCCGCTGCCGAAGTCCTCGCCGGCCACCCGGGCCGCCGCGGTGAAGGTCTTCTCGTGGTCCGGACCGGATTCCATGACCACGTACTCGGGCACTCCGATGCCCACCGAGGCGGTGAGCTCCTGGAGACTGGTCTTCCAGTCCAGGCCGGCGCCCAGCTGAGAGGACTCCTCGATCAGCGGGTCGAACAGTCGGTGGACGAACTCGGTGGCCGCGTCCAGGCCCTGGTCCAGGTAGACGGCGCCGATCACGGCCTCGACGGTGTCGGCGAGGATCGACGACTTGTCGCGGCCGCCGGTGCCCTCCTCGCCCTTGCCGAGGCGGATGAACGTGCCGAGCTCCAGGCCGCGGCCGACGTCCGCGAGCGCGCGGGAGTTGACCACCGCGGCGCGCAGTTTGGCGAGCGTGCCCTCCGGGACGTCCGGGTGGACGCGGTAGAGGGTGTCGGTCACCACGAGGCCCAGCACCGAGTCGCCGAGGAACTCCAGGCGCTCGTTGGTGGGCAGCCCGCCGTTCTCGTACGCGTACGAGCGGTGGGTCAGGGCACGTACCAGAAGGGCGCGCTCGAGCGTGTACCCGAGGCGCCCTTCCAGGACGTCGTATTCGGTCGAAGCCGGCCCGCCGGCCTTGCCGCCGCCCGAAGAGGAACCCTTCGGGGCGGTGGACGCCTTGCGGGTGGAGTTACCGTCCGACATCGATCCGTACACCCCGCCGATCAGACCGAGAGGACCTGGCGACGGTTGTACGTGCCGCAGCTCGGGCACGCGATGTGGCCCAGCTTCGGCTCGTGGCAGCGGTCGCACGCCACGAGGGCCGGGACAACGGCCTTCCAGTTGGACCGACGGTGGCGCGTGTTGCTGCGCGACATCTTCCGCTTCGGAACAGCCACGGCTACTTCTCCTGGTTCTCGGCGAGACCCTCACGGGTGTCGCTGTTCTTAGATCCGTCACCCTCGTCGCCGGGGGCGGCGGAGAGTCCCTGCAGAGCCGCCCACCGGGGGTCGACGGCATCGTGGTGGTGCGCCGGGTCGTCGCTCAGGCGCGCTCCGCACTCGGAGCACAGGCCCAGGCAGTCTTCCTGGCACACCGGCTGCAGCGGCAGTGCGAGCACCACCGCGTCACGCAGCACCGGCCGGAGGTCGAAGAAGTCGCCCTCCAGACGGTAAGTCTCTTCTTCCGAGTCCTCGTCGAGGTCCTCGGCCCCGGCGGTCCGGGCGCGGTGGCGCTCGTCGGACTCCGGGTAGTAGTACAGCTCCTGGAAGTCCACGTCGATGTCGAACTCGACGGGCTCCAGGCACCGGACGCACTCGCCCTCGACCCGGGTCTCGGCGGTGCCGGTGACCAGCACGCCCTCGACCACGGACTCCAGGCGGATCTCCAGCTCGATCGGGCTCTTCTCCGGCACGCCGATCACGTCGATGATCCCGAAGCCCTCCGGGGCCTCCAGGGTCCGGCTCACCTTGCGCATCGAGCCCGGACGCCGACCGAGCTCGTGCGTGTCGAACACGAGGGGGTCGCGGTGGTCGAGGCGGTTCAAGGTGTCCTGACTTCCATAGGAATCAACGAGGGAGTCCCCATACAGGTCGGCTTTGCGAGGGCAAGCCAACGGCCGGACATGGGGAGGCCGGAGTGGTCAGACTACCGGAGTCTCCCGTCAGGCCCAACTTCGGTCCCGTCGGGAGACTCCGCCGCGGCCGTGCCGGGGCCGGTTCAGCGGCCTCCGAGCTCCCGCAGCCTGGTCATGTCGATCATGCTGGTGTCGAAGAAGCTGGTCTCGTCCAGACCCTGCCCCTGCGCCTGGCCCTGACCCTGGCCCTGCTGCTGGCCCTGACCCTGGCCCTGGCCCTGCTGCTGGTGCGGCACGGCCGGCGGGGTGGCCGGCGGCTGGGGGTAGGCGTAGCCGTCGTACGACTGCGCGGCGTAGCCCTGC
>NZ_JBIVVI010000832.1:0-4171 GCF_044757675.1 Kitasatospora sp. NPDC091257 | reverse complement strand
CCCACCCCGGGGTACGACACCTGGCTGCACCTGGACACCGCCGAGCGCTGGTCCGTGCTGGCCTCCGCCTGGCTCGCCGCCACCCGCGTCCCCGCCCTCACCGGCACCGCGGACGGCCGGGGCAAGCCGCGCGCCGCCCTCGGCCCCGAACTCGACCGCACCCTCGCCCCCTCCGTCCGCCGCGCCGCCCTCGCCCTGCTCGCCGAACTCCCGCCGGGCACCCCGGCCACCGCCGAGGAACTGCTCCCCACCCTGCGCTGGCAGCGCCCGCTGCGCGGCGGCCCCACCGGCCCGGACGGCCGCGAACTGCGCGACGAGCTCACCGCCTGGACCCTCGACGAGGCCGAACTCCTCGGCATCACCGGCCGCGGCGCCCTGGCCGCCCCCGCCCGTGCCCTGCTCACCGCCGAGTCCGACCCGGCCGAGGTGCTCGCCCCGCTGCTCCCCCAGCCGCTGGACCACGTGATCCTCCAGCCGGACCTCACCGCGATCGCCCCCGGCCCGCTGCTCACCCCGCTCGCCCAGGCCCTCGCCCTGTGCGCCGACATCGAGTCCAAGGGCGGCGCCACCGTCTACCGCTTCACCCCGGCCTCGGTGCGCCGTGCCCTCGACGCCGGCCGCACCGCCACCGACCTGCGGTCCTTCCTGGAGCAGCACAGCCGCACGCCCGTCCCGCAGCCGCTCGCCTACCTGATCGACGACATCGCCCGCCGGCACGGCGTCCTGCGGGTCGGCGCCGCCTCCTCCTACCTGCGCTGCGACGACCCGTCCCTGCTCGGCGAGGTGCTCGCCGACCGCCGCTCCGCCGACCTGCGGCTGCGGCTGCTCGCGCCCACCGTCCTCGCCTCCCAGGCCGCCCCGGACGTGCTGCTCGCGACCCTGCGCACCATGGGCTACGCCCCGGCCGCCGAATCCGCCGAGGGCGACGTGCTGATCACCCGCCCGGACAGCCACCGCACCCCGCCCCGGACGGCCCCCGTGCCCGTCCCCGACGGCCCGCCCGCGCCCGACGACACCCTGCTCGCGGCCGCCATCAAGGCCATCCGGGCCGGCGACCGCGCGGCCACCGCCACCCGCCGCGATCCCGCCTCCGACCCGCGCCGGCTCCCCCGCACCGCCGCCGCGGAGACCCTGGCCGCCCTGCAGACGGCCGTCCTGCTCGGCGAGCGCATGTGGATCGGCTACCTCAACGCCGAGGGCATCGCCAGCCAGCGCATCATCGACCCGGTCAAGGTCGAAGGCGGCTTCGTCACCGCCTTCGACCACCACGCCGACGAACTCCGCACCTTCGCCCTGCACCGCATCACCGGCGTCGCGGAACTCGACGAGTGAGTCCGGGGCCTCAGTGCCCCTGCTGCGCCTCCTTCATCTTGTCCTGGACGGCCTTGTCCGCCAGGCTGCCGATCTGCCCCTGCCCGACCGGCATCGAGCCCCCGGTGACGGTGTCCGCCAGCAGGAACCCGGGCGCCGCGAGCAGGCCGCCGGGCCCCTCGCCGATGCCCGCGAGGGCGTGGGCCGAACCGGCCGAGGAGGCGGTGGCCGCGAAGGCCGAGCCCATCAGGGCGAGGGCGGTGAGAACACGCTTCGACTTCTTCATGGCCAGCTCAACGAGCGAGTACGCACCGTGGTCACTCGAAGTAATTGACGGGCCGGTCCCATCGGCGTAGTCCGGAAGCAGGGGATTCCGACAAGGAGGCACCCACCATGCTCGGCGAACTGATCGGTGAGATCCAGGGCGAGGAGACCGGCCGACGCGTCCTCTCCGCCGGAGACGGGCACCCGGTCGTCGAGGTGTCCATCAAGGGCACCGGCAGCTACTACGGCACCGCCGTCAGCACCATCGCCACCTACGAGTCCGAACTGCGCTCCGACGGCTCCCTGTTCGGCGAGGGCCAGGGCGTCGACATGACCGCCGACGGCCAGGGCGTCGGCTGGCACGGCAGCGGCATCGGCCACTTCACCGACGGCGGAGGCACCGGCTTCCGCGGCGCGATCTTCTTCTCCACCGCCTCGCCCGCCCTCGAACGCCTCAACGGCGTCGTCGGCGTCTTCGAGTTCGAGACGGACGCCGGAGGCAAGATCACCGGCAAGTTCTACGAGTGGAAGTAGCCGCCCGGAACCGGCCCGCCCACGCTCGCGGCGGAATGCGCGACACTGGAGGGTCTGCGTCAATCCACCCTGTCAGCCAGTGGAGGGCTTCCCCGCGTGAACGACGGACCGCTCATCGTCCAGAGCGACAAAACTCTTCTCCTGGAAATCGATCACCCCAAGGCCGGCGACTGCCGTCGCGCCATCGCGCCGTTCGCCGAGTTGGAGCGGGCACCCGAGCACGTGCACACGTACCGGGTGACGCCGCTCGGCCTGTGGAACGCGCGGGCGGCCGGGCACGACGCCGAGCAGGTGGTGGACGCCCTGGTGACGTACTCGCGCTACCCGGTGCCGCACGCGCTGCTGGTGGACGTGGCGGACACCATGGGCCGGTACGGCCGCCTCCAGCTGCTCAAGCACCCGACCCACGGGCTGGTGCTCACCACCACCGACCGGCCGGTGCTGGAGGAGGTGCTGCGCTCGAAGAAGATCGTCCCGCTGGTCGGCGCCCGGGTCGACCCCGACACCGTGGTGGTGCACCCCTCCGAGCGCGGGCAGATCAAGCAGGTGCTGCTCAAACTCGGCTGGCCCGCCGAGGACTTCGCCGGCTACGTGGACGGCGAGGCGCACCCGATCGACCTGGACGAGGACGGCTGGCAGCTGCGCCCGTACCAGGCGCAGGCCGTCGAGGGCTTCTGGCACGGCGGCTCGGGCGTGGTCGTGCTGCCCTGCGGCGCCGGCAAGACGCTGGTCGGCGCGGCCGCGATGGCGCACGCCAAGTCGACGACGCTGATCCTGGTCACCAACACCGTCTCGGCCCGCCAGTGGAAGCACGAGCTGGTCAAGCGCACCTCGCTCACCGAGGACGAGATCGGCGAGTACAGCGGGACGAAGAAGGAGATCCGCCCGGTCACCATCGCCACCTACCAGGTGATGACGACCAAGCGGAAGGGCGTCTACGCCCACCTGGAGCTGTTCGACGCCCGCAACTGGGGCCTGGTCGTCTACGACGAGGTGCACCTGCTGCCCGCGCCGGTGTTCAAGTTCACCGCCGACCTCCAGGCCCGCCGCCGGCTCGGCCTGACCGCCACGCTGGTGCGCGAGGACGGCCGCGAGGGCGACGTGTTCAGCCTGATCGGCCCCAAGCGCTTCGACGCGCCGTGGAAGGAGATCGAGGCCCAGGGCTACATCGCGCCCGCCAACTGCTGCGAGGTGCGGGTCACCCTGACCGACTCCGAGCGGCTCGCCTACGCGACCGCCGAGCCGGAGGAGCGCTACCGCTTCTGCGCCACCACGGCGACCAAGCGGCGGGTGGTGGAGGCGCTGGTCAGGAAGCACGAGAAGGACCAGACGCTGATCATCGGCCAGTACATCGACCAGCTGGACGAGCTCGGCGAGGCCCTGGACGCCCCGGTGATCAAGGGCGAGACCAGCAACGCCCAGCGCGAGAAGCTCTTCGACGCCTTCCGGAACAAGGAGATCGGCGTCCTGGTGGTCTCCAAGGTCGCGAACTTCTCGATCGACCTGCCCGAGGCCACCGTGGCCATCCAGGTCTCCGGGACCTTCGGCTCCCGCCAGGAGGAGGCCCAGCGCCTCGGCCGGGTGCTGCGCCCGAAGGCGGACGGCCACGCGGCGCACTTCTACTCGGTGGTCGCCCGCGACACCGTGGACCAGGACTTCGCCGCCCACCGGCAGCGCTTCCTGGCCGAGCAGGGCTACGCGTACCGGATCATCGACGCGGACGACGTGCTGTAGGACGGCTGTCCGGCACCGGTTCCGTACCGGACACCGTCGCGTTCAGTACCGGACACCGTCGCGCCCGAGGAAGATCACGCGCGCGGCGGTGTCCAGGGCGATGCCGACGTTGCGCACGACGGTGCTCAGCGGATTGCGGTGACGCCCGGAGACGGCGGTGGCGCCGGCCGGGCCGGATCGGGGGATGCGGTTCGTGGTGCTCATGTCTTCAACGGTAGGCACCCGGACGGCCGACGGCATCACTCCAAAGGCCGTATCCGCAGGTGCACGGGTCGTCCTGCCGGTGTACGGCGGTCCCCGACGCCCCGCAGGGAGGAACCCCGACGCC
>NZ_JBIVVI010000831.1:0-4172 GCF_044757675.1 Kitasatospora sp. NPDC091257 | reverse complement strand
CCCTCCGGCAGCGCGGCGAGCAGCGCCTGGGGCACCTGCGGGACCGTCGCACCGGGCTGCGCGGCGGCGGGGGCCGGGACGACGGCCGGGCGGACCGGGCCGGCGTGGGTCGGACCGGCGTGGGTCGGGCGGGTTTGGGTCGGGCGGGCCTGGGGCGTGCGGGTCGCCGCGCCGGGCCATCGGTCGGCCCCCGGCGCCGGAGGGACGGACGGTCCGGCGACCCCGGACGTGCCGGGACCGGCCGCGGGGACGACGGTGACCGGCGGGACGGAGCGGACCGCGCGCAGGTGCGGGGTCGCGGTGGGCAGGGGCAGGGTGGCCGTGGAAGAAGAAGACATGGTGTGCCGCTCATTTCGCGCGTGACGGACGGGGTGGAGTCGTCTGCGCGTCGACCGGGCGTACTGCCTGGGCTGGACCGAACCGGATCAGCGGGCGGAGGGCCGGGACGCGCTGGGCGAGCCGGGACACGTCTGATCGAACAGGTGCGGCTGCCGGGACGGCCAGAACGGCTCGAGGTCGGGGCGACCCCGTCGGCTGTCCACGGCGCGGCTCCCGCACCCGTTCCACCGTCCGATCCGTCCGTCCGCGCGCATCGCGGGGGCCGACCCGGTCGTTCGGGTACGGCCGACGACGTCGGGGGCGGTACTGGGGCAGACGATGTTCACTGGTGGTCTCTCCGCTGGGCGGGTCCGGATGGTCGGCCGCGGGCACGCCGGTGGGGCGGTCCGCTACGGCCTGGTCGACGGGTGTCGGCGGTGCGTCGGGCGGTGGGCCGGATGGGCCGTCAGCGCCGGGGACGCACCGGGAAGGTCAGGCCGGTCAGCGACAACACGCGCTGCAGGTCAGCGCGTGGTCGATGTAGCGGCGGACGGTGAGCGCCGGATCGGCGGCACCGGGCACGGCAGTGCCGGACACGAGGGCATCGGGCATCGGGGAGCCGGGCACGGCGGTGATGATGCGTCGTCGGCCGACGGTCATCCGGCTGCCCTCCCCCTTCGTTCTCCACACGGTGGCGCGCCGTCTCCGGCGCCCGCCGACGATGCCTCGCCGGTTCGTCGAAGGCCGTCCGCCGGTCGCAACGCCCGTGCGAACGGGGTGTTTCCGGCACCCCCGACGGCATGGCCGGGCGGCCTTCGTCCACAGAGCCTTCCACGGCCGGGCGGGTCTAGGCAACCTTCGGCACAGTGATCGTCCGGGATGCGGACGGTCGGGTGAGACAGCGGGCGGAACGGGCAGGTCGGCGCGCCCACCTGCCAAGTCCTCGCACCACCGCCGCCACACGCCCGATGCACCACCGCCGCACACCGATGCTCCACCACCGCCGCCGCACGCCCGATGCACCACCGCCGCGCGGCCGACGTCGGGCCGGAGCCGAGTCGCCCTCAGGCGCCGACCGGGGCGCGGCGATACGTGCGGGCGGCGGCGTGCTCGACCAGCGCGACGAGCAGGTCCTTGCCGTCCTGCCGCAGCCGCGCGTCGCAGAGCAGCACCGGGATGCCCGGGTCGAGGTCGAGCGCCTCGCGGACCTCGTCCGGCGAGAACCGCTCGGTGCCCTCGAAGCAGTTCACCGCGACCAGGAACGGAATGCCGCGCTGCTCGAAGAAGTCGACCGAGGGGAAGCAGTCGGCCAGCCGCCGGGTGTCCGCGAGCACCAGGGCGCCGAGCGCGCCGCGGGCCAGTTCGTCCCAGACGAACCAGAACCGGTCCTGCCCGGGCGTGCCGAACAGGTAGAGCGCGAGGCCCGGCCGCAGGTCGATCCGGCCGAAGTCCATCGCGACGGTGGTGGTGCGCTTCGCCTCCACCCCCGAGGTGTCGTCCACCGGACGGCCCAGCTCGCTGAGCTCCTCCTCGGTGCGCAGCGGCCGGATCTCGCTGACCGAGCCGACCAGGGTGGTCTTGCCCGCGCCGAAGCCGCCCGCGACCAGGATCTTCACCGCGACGGACGGACCGCCGCGCCAGCGAGGGTCGTTGGCGTTCGCCGGGTGGGCCGCGGTGCCGTCCCGGTCGGGCGCGGTGCCGACCGGTCGGGGGTGGGGGTCAGAGCGCACGGAGTCCATTGATCACGTCTCGCAGCAGGCGCTCGTCCGGCAGCTCGGCGAGCGGAACGGGTCGGGTGACGCTGATCAGCTCGGCGTCGTAGAGGTCGCCGAGGAGGACCCGCACCACACTGACCGGCAGGTCGGTGTAGGAGCCGAGCTCGGCGACGGAGAGCGGCTCGCGGCGGCACAGGGTGAGCAGCGTCTGGTGCTCCGGGTCGAGGACGTGCGCGGGCACGGCCCCCGCGACCGGCCCGGGCTCGACGGCGGTGACCAGCGAGATCAGGTCGAACAGCCCCTCCTCGACCGGCCGGGTCCGGCCGCGGGTCATCGAGTAGAGCCGCACCACCGGGCCGGCCTCGTCGTCGAACCAGCGGTCGTCGACCGGGGTGCGCGGCCGGAAGAGGTCGACGTCGGGCCCGTCCGGGTCCGCCTGCCCGCCCTCCGCCACCGGGCCGTCCGGGCCGTCGACACCGGACGGGCCATCGGCGCCGGCCGAACCCCCGGCACCGGCCGACCCTCCGACGCCGGACGGCCCGGCCGTGCCCACCGGCACCTGGGGGCCGTCCGACGTCTCCGGGCCGCCCGGCACATCCGCCATCGGATCCGCCATCGGACCGCTCATCTCACCGGCGGGGCGGTTTCGGTGCGCGGCTCGGCGGCCATGTGCTCGCCGACCCGCTTGACCAGCAGCGCCATCTCGTACGCGATCTGGCCGATGTCCGCCTCGGCCTCACTCAGCACGGCCAGACAGCTGCCGTCGCCGGCGGCCGTGATGAAGAGGAAGGCCTCGTCCAGCTCCACCATGGTCTGCCGGACGCCACCGACCTTGAAGTGCCCGCCGGCGCCCTTCGCCAGGCTGTGGAACCCGGCGGCGACGGCTGCCAGGTGCTCGGCGTCCTCGCGGTCGAGATCGCGGGAGGCACCGGTGGCCAGGCCGTCGTTGGAGAGGATCACCGCGTGCCGCAGGGCCGCGACGCGCCCCACCAGGTCGTCCAGGAGCCAGTTGAGGTCCCCTGACGACTGCATCGACGTGGTCATGAATCAGTTCCTTCCGCTGGAGCGGGTGGTGCGTGTGGAGCGGGTACAACGGGTGGTTCGGGTACGGCGGGTGGCACGGGCGCGCCGGTGTCCGGGTTCCGGCGGACCGGCTGCCCGGGCGGCACCCGACGGGCGAGCGGTGCCCGGCCGGTGTCCTGCGGCGCGGGCAGCGCCGCCGGGGCGGGTGCCGGGGCGATCGCCCGTCGGGACCGGTCCGGCGGCTGCCAGGCCGGTACGGCGGTGGATCGCCCGTTCCCCCGTACGGCACGATCGTCGGGCGTGCCGGGACGATCCGTCAACGGAGCACCGGGGCGGTCCGCCGGCGCACCGGCGCGGCCGGGGGACGCGCCCGCACGGTCGGCCGGAACGGTGGCGCCGCGACCACGGGTGAAGCCGCGCTGGAACGAGGCGAAGGTGGCCCGGGCCTCCTCGGGCGAGCGCTCCCGGACCTCCCGGGTCTCCCCGCCGTCGCGGGGGCCCCGGCCGTCCCGGGTGTCCGCGGCCGACGCTTCCCCGGCCGCGCCGTCGGCTCCGGCCCCGTTGCGGAACCGTTCCTTCAGCTGCTCCGTGAGCTGATCCCTGAGCTGCGGTGCCAGGTTCGCCTGCCGGACCCGCCGGGGCAGGCCGCCGAGCGTGCGAGGTGCGGCGTCCACGGGCGCAGCCGCGGCCGGGTCGGCGGCCGGCTCGACCCCGGCCGCGCCGGCGACCCCGACCACACCGGCCAAACCGGCAGCCGCGACGGCCGCCTCGGCCGCCGCCACCGCGAGGTCCTCCCGCCGGTGGCGCCCCGTCCCCGGCGCGTCCTCGGTGTCCGCCACGGGCGCGGGGACCAGCACCGGCCCGCCCTTGCCCCGCGAGGCCCGGCGCGGCAGCCCGCCCGCCGTACGGCCCGCCTCCGGCACGGACGGCCTCGGGCCGCCCGTCGTTCCGCGGTGCTTGCCCGCCTCGTCACCGCTGGCGACGGCGCCCGTACGGCCTCCGACCCCCGTCCCGGCCGAGGCACCCGCACCCGAACCAACACCCGCACCCGCACCCGCGAAGCCGACCGACCCGGACGCCGCCGAGGAGGCACCCCCCGACCCGGGCACGGCGACC
>NZ_JBIVVI010000830.1:0-4176 GCF_044757675.1 Kitasatospora sp. NPDC091257 | reverse complement strand
CCGTACGAACGCCACCACCCCGCCCCCACGGCCCCTCCCGTCCTCGGAAGCGCCGCCCCGCCGCCCGGGTCGTGGCCCGGGTCCTGCTCGTCCTGACCGGTCTGGCCGCCGTCGCCCTCGGCTTCTCCTGGTTCGTCGACGCCTTCGACGCGGCGACCGCCTACCGCGGCGCCCCGGCCTGCACCGCGCCCGCCTCCGCCTCCGAGCCCGCCACGGACTGCACCACCCACGAGACCGGCCGGGTGACGGACAGGAGGGCCGGCTCGAACGAGGATTCCCCCCACTACGAGGTGACCGTCTCCCGCGAGGCCGCGCCCACCGACACCTACGCCGTCTCCGACGGCCTCTACGGCAGCGTCCGGAGCGGCGACAACGTGGACCTCACCCTGTGGAACGGCCACGTCGTGGAGATCTCCCACCAGGGCCACCGCTCCCCGGTCACCGAGGTCCCCTGGCTCACCTTCCTCGAACTGGCCCTGCTGGTCGGCGCGGGAACCCTGCTCGCCGTCCACGCCCTGCTCCGTCGCAGCCGGGACAGCTGGGTCCTCCCCGCCATCGCCTGTCTGTTCCTCTCCGTCTTCGCCTTCGCCGGCAGCGTCCTCCTGATCGCGCTCCAGTGGTCCTTCGCCTTCACCCTCACCGTCTCGATCGCCGGCTGGCTCGCCCTCACCACCGCGATCACCGCGATGTGCTGGGAGGACTGACGCCGTGACCACGGAGGTTCGCGCCGCTCAGTCCAGCGGCACGTCCAGGCAGGCCCGGCGGTGGCTGAAGGTGTCGATCGACCAGCGGCCGTGGTACCGGCCGGAGCCGCTCTCCCCCACTCCGCCGAACGGGAGTTCCGGGATGCCCAGGTGAGCCACCGGGAGGCCGAAGTTCAGGCCGCCCGAGCTGGTCTCCTCCGCCAGGCGCCGACGGGCGTGCCCGTCCTCGGTGAAGGCGTAGAGCGCGAGGGGGCGGTCCCGCTCGTTGATGAAGGCGATCGCCTCGTCCAGGCCGGTGACCTCGACGACGGGCAGGACGGGGCCGAAGATCTCCTCCCGCATGACCGGGGCGTCCGGCCGCACCTCGGCGAGCAGGGTGGGCGCGATGTAGCGGTCCGCGCGGTCGTGCCGGCCGCCGAAGACCGTGCGCCCCGAGTCGAGGAGGGCGACGACCCGGTCGAAGTGCCGCTCGTCGACGAGGCGTCCGTACGCCCGCGACCGCGCCGGGTCGGGGCCGTACAGCTCGGTGACCGCCCGCCCCAGGGCGCCTTCCAGCGCCCGGGCCGTGGCCGGGTCGGCCAGCAGGTAGTCGGGGGCGACGCAGGTCTGCCCGGCGTTGGCGAACTTGGCGCGGGCCAGTCGGGCCGCGACCACCCCGAGGTCGACGCCCCGGTCGACGAACACCGGTGACTTGCCGCCCAGTTCGAGGGTGACCGGGGTCAGGTGCTCGGCGGCGGCCCGCAGCACCGCCCGGCCGAAGCCGGCGTTGCCGGTGTAGAGGATGTGGTCGAAGCGCTCGGCCAGCAGGGCGGTGGCCGTCTCCCCGCCGCCCTCCAGCACGGCGATCGCCGCCGGGTCCACGTACTGCGGCAGCAGCCGCGCCAGCAGGGCCGAGCAGGCCGGCGCCAGCTCGCTCGGCTTGGCCAGCACCGTGTTGCCCGCGGCGATCGCACCCGCCACCGGCACCAGCAGCAGCTGCACCGGGTAGTTCCAGGGCGCGATGACCAGGACGGTCCCGAGCGGGTCGTGGCGGGTGTGGGCGCTCGTCCCCGGCGGCAGCCGGGTGAGCGCGGCGGCGGGCACCGGCTCGGGGTGCAGCCAGTGCTCCAGGTTCCGCAGGGTGTGGTCGATCTCCCGTACGGTGAAGTCGACTTCGGCGAGGTCGGCCTCGGCGCGCGGCTTGCGCAGATCGGCGTGGAGGGCGGCGGCGATCTCCTCGCGGTGCCCGATCAGCAGGGCGCGCAGCCCGGTCAGCTGCTCGGTGCGCCAGGCGAGCGGCCGGGTGCGGCCGGTGCGGAAGGTCGCGCGCAGCCGGGCGACGGCCCCGGCCGGCGTGTCCGAGGGCCGGCTGTCCGAGGATGTGATGGGCGGGGTGCTCATGCGGAGTCCTCCCGGGCGGGGTCGGGGATCCAGCTGCCGTGGAAGCCGGCCGGCACCCGCACCGGCAGGTGGACGGTGGCGAGCGGGTCGCCGGTGAAGTCCTCGGCGGAGAGGACGACCAGGTCGCTCGCGCCCCGCTCGGGGTCGTGGACGTAGGCCAGCAGGTAGCCGTCGTCCTCGCCGCGGGCGCCCTGCCGCGGGACGAAGGAGGCCTCGCCGGTGTAGCGGCCGGCGCCGAACCGCCGCACGGTGCTGGACCGCCGGCTCAGGTCGTGCTTGATCAGGGCGTCCCCGGCGGCCTCCGGGGTCAGGGCTTCCAGGGCCCCGGCCGCCGCGAAGTGGCGCAGCAGGTCGCCGGCCACGGTGGAGTACCCGTAGCGGTGGGCGCCGCCGACCACCGCCGGGCTGACCGCCGGGAACTCCTGCGGCCGGTCGTCCAGGCGGGTCTCGGCGACCCTGCCGGAGACGGTGTCGACGGTCCAGCGGTCCAGGGTGGGGCTGCTCTGCCCGTCCAGCGCGCCGCCGGCGAACATCCGCGGGTAGCGGACCACGTCGATGACGACCCGGTGGCCGTCCTCGTGGGCGTTGAGCGTGTGGAAGACGAAGCAGGGCTCGACCTCGAACCAGGCGACCTCGGTGCCGTCGCGGGGCAGCAGCCCGATCCGCGCGCCGCCGGTCTCGTCCCAGACCGCCGGGTACGTCTTGCGCGCCCGGTTGTCGGCCGTGCTGACGCGCGCCGCGAGGTCGAGGACGACGGCGAAGTTCCGGGTCAGCGCCATGTCGTGCACCACCGGCCGGTGCGCGACCGGGACGTCCACGGCCCGGACGACGCCTCCCTGCGGGGAGAGCACCAGGTGCCGCAGGTTCTCGCTGTCCCGCTGCCAGGTGATCGCGTGCAGCTCGCCGGTGACCGGGTCGAGCTTCGGGTGGGCGGCGAACCCGTCGGGCAGCGTGCCGCAGAAGTCGCTGGCGCCCACCGTCTCGATCTCGTAGGAGAGTTCGTACGGGCGGAAGCCGCCCTCGACCAGCGCGAAGGTGCGGTCGGCGTGCCCGATGACGTGGGTGTTGGGCGCGACGTCGGTGATCCGCGGAGCGGCGCCGGGGCGCGGCCGCTCCCCCAGGGCCTCGGCCACGGCGGCGCTGCGCACCAGCCGGTTGCGGTACCACCGGGCCCGCCCGTCGAGCAGCCGCACCCCGTGCACCATGGCGTACCCGCCGAACAGGTGCCTCGGCCTGGGGTCCTCCGCCCGCATCCCGTTGGGCCCGTTGCGCAGGTACCGGCCGTTGAGCTCGGCCGGGATCGTGCCCGTGACCGGCAGGTCGAACGCGGTGACTTCCTCGCCCACCGGCGTGTAGGCACCCGTGAACGGATTGGTGACGGTGGACACCGCAGACTCCTCCAGGCCGTTTCCGACGTCCGCTGCTCCCGCTGGGCAGCGCGTCCGGATCAACGACCCGACCGCCCGCCGGGTGACGGCCGGTGGCGCGTGGGCGTCACGCCCGCCGGAGGGCGCGGGCCTCACGCCCGCCGGAGGGCCGTCATCCGGTCGACGGTTCCAGAGAGCCGACTTCGAAGACGTCCGCCACGACGACCGCCGTGACCTCACCCGCGTCGTCGTGTCCCACCCAGACCGGGTAGACGCCGTCTCCGCCCAGCACGAAGGTGACCAGCTCGGCCCCGCCGGCCTCCTCGGTCACCTTGCCGTAGCCGCCGTCGAGTTCGTGGAGGTCGTCGCCACCGCCGGAGGTGAGGGCGTCCATGAAGCGGCGGCCCAGGTCGGTTCGGGCCGCGGACTCGACGAAGCAGCCGGTGGCGGAGTCGACGCCGAAGCCGAAGTACTGGCCGTCGCGCAGCAGCCTCGGGTCCTCTCCCGGCGGGACCGCCATCGTCCAGCGGGCGGTCGGCTTCTCGCTCACCAGCACGCGCACGGCGTAGGTGTCGCGGGCGGTGAAGCGATCGCCGAACATCTCGTCCTCGTAACTGGCGCCGGTCTCCTGCACCGGGTGGACACCGGGCGGAACCTCGATCACCAGTGGGTCGCCCTCCGCGCCGACGGGCAGGTACGAGGGGTCGCAGACCGCCAGCCGCCCC
>NZ_JBIVVI010000829.1:0-4177 GCF_044757675.1 Kitasatospora sp. NPDC091257 | reverse complement strand
GTGTCGACGCAGACCAGCCGGGCCCCGCCGGCGTCCGCCAGCCGTACCCGGTGGCACTCCTCGGTGACCACCAGGTCCGGTGCGGCGTCCGCGAGCACGTGCCGCAGCAGTGCGTCCGGCGCGGCCGGTTCCAGCGGTACGAACGCCGCGCCCGCCTTCAGCACGGCCAGCAGCGCCACGTACACCTCGGTGCCCCGGCCGAGCGCGACCGCCGCCCGGCCGCCCGGGGCCAGGCCCCGCTCCGCCAGCACCGCGGCCAGCCGCCCGGCCCGCGCGTCCAGCTCCCCGTAGCTCAGCTCCCGCCGGCCGCAGCGCACGGCCACCGCCTCGGGCGCCAGCCGGGCCTGCCGTTCGACCAGCGCGTGCAGGGTGTCGACCCGCTCCCCGGTCATCCTCGTCCCCCTCGTCCCCGCTTCCCCTCGGAGGCACGATCCTCCTCCCAACTCCCTCCGGACAACAGGGTTCTGGCGCGTCCACCCCTCGGACGTCCGGGCCCGTCCACGGCCGACGGTTGTACTCTGCACGCGGACGGACGGCGCCGGCCCGTCCGGTGCGGCGCCCCGCCCGCACCCTGCCCGGCGCCGCGATCGGAGTCCCATGAATTCATCCGCCCCCGACTTCGCCGGGCCGCTGCTGCGCACCCGGGACGTGGACGTCGTGCGCGACGGCCGCCACCTGCTGCGCGGGATCACCCTGGAGATCCGGCCGGGCGAGCACTGGGCGCTGCTCGGTCCGAACGGCGCGGGCAAGTCCACCCTGCTCGCGCTGCTCGGCGCGGTCTCCCACCCCACCCGCGGCGAGGTGGACGTGCTCGGCCGCCGGCTCGGCCGGGTGGACGTCCGCGAGCTGCGCGCCCACCTCGGGCACGTCAACCCGCGCCACCCGCTGCGTTCACCGCTGACCGTGCGCGAGGTGGTGCTCACCGGGCACACCAACACCATCGAGCCGGAGTTCCACCGCAAGCCGGCCCCGGAGGCGCTGGAGCGGGCCGAGCGGCTGATCGACACGCTCGGGATGCGCGCGATGGCCGACGCCGCGTGGACGACGCTGTCCCAGGGCGAGCGCGGCCGGGCCCTGATCGCCCGTGCGCTGATGCCCAGCCCCCGGCTGCTGCTGCTCGACGAGCCCGCCACCGGGCTGGACCTGACCGCCCGCGAACTGCTGCTGGACAGTCTGGACCTGCTGCGCCACCAGCATCCGGAGCTGGCCAGCGTGCTGGTCACCCACCACCTGGAGGAGCTGCCGGAGAGCACCACCCACGCCCTGCTGCTGCGCGGCGGCGAGTGCGTCGCGGCCGGGCCGGTGGCGGAGGTGATGACGACGGAGCTGATCAGCGAGACCTTCGGGCACCCGATCAGGATCAGCCGCCACGAGGGCCGCTGGACGGCCCGGGCGGCCGCCCGCCGGACACCGGGAAGGTAACGGTTCAGGGGGTGGGTGTAGACGAAAAATCGTCTTTACGTAAGGTATGCCTTAGCTAATGATGGTCGGCTGGCCCCCAGCCGCCCGCACTGCCATGGCACACCCATGCCCTTTTCCGTTGGAGCCCGCATGTCCGCCCGTCGCCGTTCCACCGCAGCCGCGCTGCTCACCCTCGCCGTGGCGACCGCAACCCTGGCCGGCTGCGCGTCCAAGAAGGACGACAAGGCGGCCTCCTCCGGCGCGGTCACGGTGAACGCGACCGACACCGCCTGCGAGGTCTCCAGGACCAGCTTCCCGGCCGGCCACGTCGTGCTGGACATCAGCAACAAGGGCTCCAAGACCACCGAGGTCTACGTCTACGGCGACGGCGACAAGATCGTCACCGAGCGCGAGAACATCGGCCCCGGCACCAAGGCCAGCATCAACGCCGAGATCAAGGCCGGCTCGTACGAGATCGCCTGCAAGCCCGGCATGGTCGGCGACGGCATCCGCCAGAAGATCACCGTCACCGGCGAGGGCGGCAGCGCCGCGCCGGCCGACCCGCGCCTGGCCGCCGCCGTCACCGCCTACCGCACGTACGCCCAGGAGCAGGCCGACGCCACCATCCCGGCCGTCGAGGCCTTCGCCGCCGCGATCAAGTCCGGCGACCTGGAGAAGGCCAAGTCGCTGTACGCGCCCTCGCGCACCGGCTGGGAGCGCACCGAGCCGGTCGCCGAGAGCTTCGGCGACGTCGACCCGAAGACCGACACCCGCGAGGACAAGCTGGAGCAGGGCCAGGAGTGGACCGGCTGGCACAAGCTGGAGAAGTCGCTCTGGGCCGACGCGAAGATCGGCGACGACGAGAAGAAGCTCGCCGACCAGCTGGTCGCCGACCTCAAGGACTGGCAGAAGAAGATCCCCGAGGCCGAGATCACCGCGACCAGCATGGCCAACGGCGCCAAGGAGCTGCTGGACGAGGTCGCCACCAACAAGATCACCGGTGAGGAGGACCGCTACAGCCACACCGACCTGGCCGACTTCCAGGCCAACGTCGAGGGCGCGCAGAAGGCCTACGAGCTGCTGAAGCCGGTCGCCTCCGAGAAGGACGCGGAGCTCGCGAAGACGCTGGACTCCGAGTTCGCCGCCATCAACGCCCTGCTGGCCAAGTACAAGCAGGCCGACGGCACCTTCACCTCCTACGACAAGGTCACCGAGACCGAGCGCAAGGCCTTCTCCGACGCGGTCAACTCGCTGGGCGAGCCGCTGTCGAAGCTGGCCGCCGCCGTGGTCGTCAAGTAACCGGCCACCCCACCCGAAGTACCCCGCCGACGCCGTGGCGGCCCGCGATCCGGGTCCCACGGCCTCCGTGGGTCAGCGCACAGTCCAGCACAGTAGAAGGGCCCGCCCGCCGATGGACGCGGAGAACGAGCAGCAGAACGGGACGCCGGCCACCGCCGACGCCGCCGGCACCAGGAGCGCGGTCAGCCGACGCGCCGTCATCGGCTGGGCCGGCGCGGGCGTCGCGCTCGGCGCCGCCGCCGTCGGCTCGGTGGCGGCCGCCACCCGGCAGGACGACGCCGTCCCGGTCGCCGCCCCGGTCGGCGCCGAGCTGCCGTTCTACGGCGAGCACCAGGCGGGCATCTCCACCCCGGTCCAGGACCGGCTGCACTTCGCCGCCTTCGACGTCTCGGAGAAGGCCACCCGGGAGTCCCTGGTCAAGCTGCTCAAGGAGTGGACCAAGGCGGCCGCCGCGATGACCGGCGGCCGCGAGGTCGGCACCGGCGCGGTGCCCGGCTCGCCGGAGGCGCCGCCGGACGACACCGGCGAGGCCCTCGGCCTGCCCGCCTCCCGGCTCACCCTGACCATCGGCTTCGGCCCGAGCCTGTTCGAGAAGGACGGCGTGGACCGCTTCGGCCTCCGGGCCAAGCGCCCCGAGGCCCTGATCGACCTGCCGAACTTCAAGGGCGACAAGCTCGACCCGACCCGCAGCGGCGGCGACCTCTGCGTCCAGGCCTGCGCCGACGACCCGCAGGTCGCCGTGCACGCGATCCGCAACCTGGCCCGGATCGGCATGGGCACCGTCAACATCCGCTGGTCGCAGCTGGGCTTCGGCAAGACCTCCTCGACCACCCCGGACGAGCAGACCCCGCGCAACCTGATGGGGTTCAAGGACGGCACCCACAACATCGCGGGCACCGACACCGGGAAGCTGGCCGACCACGTCTGGGCCGCGCCCGGCGACGGCCCGGAATGGATGACCGGCGGCTCCTACCTGGTCGCCCGGCGGATCCGGATGCACATCGAGACCTGGGACCGCGCCTCGCTCAAGGACCAGGAGGACACCTTCGGCCGCACCAAGGGCGAGGGCGCCCCCTACGGCAAGGGCAAGGAGCACGACGCGCCGGACCTCAAGGCGATGCCCGCGACCTCGCACGTCGCGCTCGCCCACCCGGACGCCAACGACGGCCTGATGATCCTGCGCCGCGGCTTCTCCTTCACCGACGGCACCGACGGCCTCGGCCGCCTGGACGCCGGGCTGTTCTTCCTCGCCTACCAGCGCGACACCCGCAAGGCCTTCGTTCCGCTGCAGACCCGCCTCGCGGCGAGCGACAAGCTCAACGAGTACATCCAGCACGTCGGCTCCGCCCACTTCGCCTGCCCGGCGGGCGTGCGCAAGCCGGGGGACCAGCGCGAACTTGGTGGCCGAGTAGGCGCCCACGCCGGGGAAGCTGAAGCGGCCGCCCATGCTGCTCATCTGCACCACCGCGCACGAGCC
>NZ_JBIVVI010000828.1:0-4179 GCF_044757675.1 Kitasatospora sp. NPDC091257 | reverse complement strand
CGCCGCGCTGCGCGCGGCCGGCGCCGCCCCCCCCCGCCCCTCGGGGGTGAGGGAGACCGCACAACAGCCCCGGATGACCCGTGCGGAGATGCGCAAGGCTGCCCAGAAGAAGGGCAAGGGGGGCGGCCGGCGCGGTGACGCCGCGGCCTCCGCCGCCGTGGCCGCGGGCCCCGGCAAGAAGCGCTTCATCGACTACCCGCGGTTCGGCAAGAGCGGCATCCGGCGCTGGCTGCCGTCCTGGAAGCAGTGGCTGAGCGGCTTCCTGCTGGTCTTCGGCTGCTTCGTCGGCCTGGTGTTCTACCTGTACCAGAGCACCAAGGTCCCGGAGCTGAACGATCTGGTGCAGAACCAGAACACGATCTACTACTGGGCCGACAACACGGAGATGACCCGCAAGGGCCAGACCAACCGTCAGATCGTCGAGCTCAAGGACATCAGCCCCAACCTCCAGAACGCCGTCATCGCCGCGGAGAACAAGAGCTTCCAGACCGACAGCGGCATCGACCCCAAGGGCATGCTCCGCGCCGTCTGGAACATGGCGAAGGGGGGTGAGACCCAGGGCGCCTCGACGATCACCCAGCAGTACGTGAAGAACGCCTACCTGAGCCAGGAACAGACCCTCAGCCGCAAGGTGAAGGAGTTCTTCATCACGCTGAAGATCAACCAGGAGAAGAAGAAGCCCGAGATCCTCACCGGCTACCTGAACACCAGCTGGTTCGGCCGCGGCGCGAACGGCGCCCAGGCGGCCGCCCAGGCGTACTACGGGGTGGACGCCAAGGACCTCAACGTCTGCCAGAGCGCCATGCTGGCCGGTCTGCTCAAGGGTGCGGCGTACTACGACCCCACCAACCCGGACAACAAGGAACGGGCCCAGGGCCGGTGGAGCTGGATCCTGGACCAGATGGTGGACACCAAGGCCATCACCCCGGACGAGCGCGCCAAGTGCAACGTGTTCCCGGACCCGATCCCGCAGAAGCCCAGCTCCAACATGAACGGTGAGATCAGCTACCTGGTCGACACCGCCAACAAGTACGTGATGGCCACCGACAAGTCGATCACCCCGCAGATGATCGACCGGGGCGGCCTGAAGATCTACACCACCTTCGAGAAGGACAAGGTCGACGCGCTGAAGAGCGCCGTCGACGCCGTCAAGTCGGAGAACCTCAACCCGCAGAAGCGGCCGGACAACGACACCAACATCCAGTTCGGCTCCGCCAGCATCCGCCCCGGCGACGGCGCGATCGTCGCCCTCTACGGCGGCGACGGCGTGGAGAACGGCCACTTCGACAACAACGCCGACGCCACCGGCGTCCAGGTCGGCTCGACCTTCAAGCCCTTCGTGCTGGCCACCGCGATGCAGACCGGCGTGCAGACCGCGAAGGACGACAAGGGCAAGCCGAAGCGGATCAACGCCGACAGCCGGTACCTGGCCGACGACATGTCCGAGATCCGCAAGCCGGACGGCTCGCTGGTGATCGGCGACGACGGCAAGCCGTACCGGCAGAAGAACGAGGACTCCGGCAAGCGCGGCTACGTCTCACTGCGGCAGGCCATGCAGTACTCGTACAACGTGCCCTTCGTCCAGCTCAACCAGGACGTCGGCGGCCAGAACGTGGCCGACATCGCGGTGCAGATGGGCGTCAAGAAGGAGAGCCTCGCCGACCCGAAGACGGCGACCTTCCCGCTCGGCACCTCCACCATCAGCCCGATCCGGATGGCCACCGCCTACGGCACCCTGGCGGCCAGCGGCAAGGAGGCCGAGCCGTACTCGGTCACCAAGGTCGAGGTGAGCGGCGTGGAGCGCCCGGGCTTCGGCAAGAAGGAGCCCAAGGTCGCGCTGGAGCCGGCCGTCGCCGACAACGTCACCGACGTGCTGGTGAACGTGGCCGTGAACGGTACCGGAAAGAAGACGAAGGACCTGGGCCGCCCGGTGGCCGGCAAGACCGGTACCACCGACCAGAACAAGTCGGCCTGGTGGGTCGGCTACACCCCGCAGCTGGTGACCAGCGTCGCGATGTGGCGCGAGGACCCGACCAAGCACGAGCGGCAGTCGCTCAACGGGACCGGCGGCAAGGAGTCCATCCACGGTGGTGACATCCCGACCGACGTCTTCACCCGGTACATGAGGGCCGCACTGGCCAACGAGAAGAAGATGGACTTCCCGACCCCGCAGCCGGTCGGCACCGAGGTCGACTCCTCCGGTGCGCCGTCCACGGCCTCCGCGACGGCCACCCCGACCACGGCCGACACCCCGACGGCCCCGGCGCAGCCCCAGTCGCAGGCGCCGCAGCCGCCGGTGCAGCCGCAGCCCACCCAGACCTGCGTGCCCGGCGTGGACTGCCCCGGTGACCAGCCCAGCCCGTCGAGCACCAAGAACCCGCACCCGGGCGGCAGCTGTCTGCCGTTTGTCGGCTGCCAGACGCAGCCCCCGGGACCGACGGACAGCTCGTCGCCGGGCGGCGGCGGAAAGCCGGGCGGTGGCGGCCGGCCGACGCCGAGCAGCACCGGCGGCGGCCAACAGGGCGCGGCAGCCGGGCAGTAGCCCGGTCCCGGCTCGACCCCGAACGGCGGTGGCGGTCCTCCTCGGAGGGCCGCCACCGCCGTTTTTCGTCCGGATCACCGCCGTTTCCGGCCCGGCCGTCGCGTCGCGACCGGCGGGCCGCCCGCCGTGCGGGGGCGCGGACCGTTGCGGGGGCCTCCTCGTCCCGACGGGATCGGTGCGGCAGGATGTCCGGCATGACGTCGAGCGATCGTGACGAAACCGCCGGCCCGGTCGGGTCCGGCGCCGCCGCAGGGCCCCTCCCGGCAGCCGTCGCCACGGCCGCGCCACCGGTCAACACCGTGGTCGTCCCGGCCGACGAGGACCCGGTGGCGGCGGCCGGCAGCGAGGTGTTCGGCGGGCCGCCGGGCCGCCGGGCGCTGCTCGGCGTCTCCTGGTGGATCCCGGCGCGCTTCCTGGCGCTCGCGGTGATCGTGGTGTCGGTGCTCGGCATGGTGCAGAAGCTGCCCTGCTACGAGCAGGCCTGGTTCCAGCCGGGCTCGCCGCAGTACATCCACGCCTGCTACAGCGACATCCCGCACCTGTTCTCCGGACGCGGCTTCGCGGCCGGGCTGCACCCGTACGTGGACCGCATCCCGGGCTCCTCGGGGGATCTCCAGTACCTGGAGTACCCGGTGCTGACCGGCCTGTTCATGCAGGTCGCGGCCTGGCTGACGCCCGGCGGCGGCGACCAGCAGAGCCAGGAGCAGTGGTTCTGGGCGATCAACGCCGGGCTGCTGATGGCCTGTGCCGTGGTCGCCGCGGTGGCGCTCTCGCGCACCCACCGGCGCCGCCCGTGGGACGCGCTGCTGTTCGCGCTCGCCCCGGTCCTGCTGCTCAACGGCACCGTCAACTGGGACCTGCTCGCGGTCGCCCTGGCCGCCGTGGCGATGGCCTGGTGGGCCGGTGCCCGGCCGGGCTGGGCCGGTGTCTTCATCGGTCTGGCCACCGCGGCCAAGCTCTATCCGCTGCTGCTGATCGGCCCGCTGCTGGTGCTCTGCTGGCGGGCCGGCAAGTGGCGCGAGTTCCGGGTGATGCTGGGCGGCGCGGTCGGCGCCTGGCTGGTGGTCAACCTGCCGATCATGCTGGCCAACTGGCGGGGCTGGTCGACCTTCTACGTGTTCAGCAAGCACCGCGGCGAGGACTACGGCTCGTTCTGGCTGATCCTGATGCAGCGCCGCGGCGCCGGGCTGGCCGACCTCGACGTCTACATCGGCGTGCTGATGGTGCTGGGCTGCCTGGCCATAGCGTGGCTCGGCTTCTCGGCCGCGCGCCGGCCGCGCTTCGCCCAGCTGGCCTTCCTGGTGGTCGCGCTGTTCGTGCTGGTCAACAAGGTGTACTCGCCGCAGTACGCGCTCTGGCTGCTGCCGCTCGCGGTGCTGGCCCGGCCGCGCTGGCGGGACTTCCTGATCTGGCAGGCCTGCGAGGTGCTCTACACCCTGGGCATCTGGTCCCACCTGGGCCTGGTCACCGGCTCCAAGCAGCACGGGATCAGCGAGGGCTGGTACCACTTCGCGATCGGACTGCACCTGCTGGGCACGCTCTACCTGGTCGCCCTGGTGGTCCGCGACGTCCTCCACCCGGACCACGACCCGGTCCGCTGGGACGGCAGCGACGACCCCTCCGGCGGGGTGCTGGAC
>NZ_JBIVVI010000827.1:0-4186 GCF_044757675.1 Kitasatospora sp. NPDC091257 | reverse complement strand
GGGGAGCAGGGGGCCGGCGAGCCGGGCGTACCGGGCGACCGGTCGGCTGAAGGCGGTGACGGAGAACCGGACCCCGCCGTCCGGGGTCAGCTCGACCAGGAAGGTCTCCTCGCCCCGGGCCAGGTGCCCGGTCCTGGTCCCGTAGGTGAAGCCGTACCGGTCCGGGCCGTCGACCGCGGCCAGCACCCGGTTGGGGGCGCCGGCCCGCAGCGGGCCGAGGCCGATGGCGCACCGCACGGCGACGCCGGGGGCGGCCCGGTCGGCCGCCGCGTCGATCCGGACGCCCGCGAGCCGGTGCATCCGCCAGTCGAGCAGGGCGGCGCCGGCGGCCTCCAGCGCGGGGCGGCCGTGGCCGATGAGTGCGCTGTGCCGCAGGTGGTTGTAGCCGGCGGGCAGCTCGCCGGTGCGGCTGGCGCCCTGCTCGGGGTAGCTGTAGTCGTTCATCGAGCGGTCTCCGTTGCATCGGTCCCGGCCGCGGCGGTCGGGTTCATGGCGGTCCGTTCCGCGGCAGTGCGGTCCACGACAGTGCGGTCCACGGCGGTCCGGCCCGCGGCAGTCCGATCAGCCGCGATCCGGCGCCAGGCGAGCAGGGCGCAGAGCGCGAAGCCGAGCGCGTTGCCGACGCCGTGGGTGGCGGCCATCCAGGTCAGGGTCGGGTGGGGGAGTCCGGCGGCCCGGCCGAGTGCCCACCAGAGGGCGAGCAGCATGGTGAGCGCGAGGACGGCCGAGGAGGCGGCGAGCAGCCGGGCGGTGACGGGATCGCCGCTGCGGGGCCGCAGTTCGCGCCAGGTGACCAGGCCGACCAGCCACATTCCGGTGGTCAGTACGGCGGCCCCGGCGAACTGCCACCAGTTGCCGAGGAAGTATCCGGCCAGCACCAGCAGGGTGCCCGCCGGGACGCTGAGCGCCGCGCAGCGGGCCGCGGCCGAGCCCGGGCGGGCGGCGCGGCAGACCAGTCCGGCGACCAGGGCGGCGGTGAACCCGGCGTAGTGGAAGTGCGGCACGGTGAGTGCCAGGATGTGCGGTTCGAAGCCGAACAGCGGGTAGCCGGAGCGTTCGGCGACGAGGGCGACCCCGGCCACCGAGGGCGCGGCGAGTGCGGTGAGCACCGCGATCTCGGCGGGCGCGAGCGAGCGGGTGCGGGCCAGCCGCAGCGGCGCGTGCAGGGCGACGGCCAGGGTGCCGAGCGCGTAGAGCAGGGCGCAGCCGGTGGCCGGACCGCCGCGGGGCAGCCAGAGCGAGAGCGCGCCGGGTACGGCGACGAGCGGCCAGAGCCGGCGGATCCGGGTGAGCCCGGGCTCGTCGACGAGGGCGAGGCCGAGCGGGACGACGGCGCCCATGCCGAGCAGGATCAGCAGGTCGACCAGCTCCGTGGTGCCCTTTCCCATCGCGGGCACACTCCCTTGAACGTGTTCAAATGGCTTGCGTCGCCGACTCTACGCGGCCGAGTTGAACGCGTTCAACTCGGCCCCGGATGTTGCCCCCCGTCGGGCTGGCCTGGTGTTCACCGTGGGTGCGGCGCACTCTGGAGGAGTAACCGATGGAGGTGATCCGCCATGCAGACTCTGGTCGGTTGGCACATCGAGATGGAGTTCCGCGAAGAGGGGCCGCGGACCAGCGCCGCCGCACTGCTGCGGCTCGGCGACGGGAGCGAACTGCGCGCCCACGGCTACAGCAGCCGCCACCCCTCCGACCCGGAGCAGCTGAGGGTCGGTGAGGAGATCGCGGGGGCCCGCGCGCTCAACGAGCTCGCCTCGCAGCTGCTCACCAAGGCCCACGGCGAGATCCAGGAGGTCAGCCCGGTCCCGACGCATCCGCTGTCCTGACTTCCGGCCCGCAGGCCCCGGCCCGCAGGCCCCGGGCCCGTCCCGGCGTCCCCGACGCCCTGCCCGCCGCCGTGACCTCCCACCCGCCGTCGTGAACGGCTTCGGAAGCGCCGAGCGCCGGGGCCGCCCTTTTCCGGGGCCCCGGCACTCCGTGGGGATCGGCGGCCCGTCGGGTGACGCGGTCCGTCAGTTGACGCAGTAGCCGCTCGGCGGCTGCCAGTCCGGACCGACCAGCCGCTGTTCCAGTTCGTTCAGCGTGATCCGGATGCCGACCGTTCCGGCCAGCCCCACCCGGAACCGGCTGCGGGCCAGCACGACCAGCGCCGTCAGGCCGTACTTGTTGATCAGCGAGGTGCGGTAGCGGGCGGTGTCGTCGGCGTCGCAGAGCCGCGCCCGGGCGGGGACCGGGCGGCCGGTGGGGCGCCCGTGGGCGTCGCAGGGGCCGATCAGCACCCGGGGGTGGCGGCGGATCCGTTCGGCCTCGCCGGAGTGGGCCGGGGCCCAGATCCCGAGGGCCGTGCCGTCGGGCACCACCCAGAGCTGCGATTCCATCCGGCTGCCGTCCTCGTCGAAGGTGGTGAGCAGGAGGTACTTGCTGTCGGCGAGCCGGTCGGTTCGGTGGTGCACCTGTCCTCCCTGTGCCATCGGGGGTGCGGGTCAGTGCCCGTGGCCCTCGGTGATCTCGCGGAACTCCTCGGCGGTGGGCTTGGGGATCCGGCTGCCCTCGCCGTGGAACCCGCGGGAGAGCCGGGTCCGGGTGCGGGTGAGCACACCGGCCGGGCGGGCCACTCCATTCTCGTCCACCGGGGCGGGCAGTTCGAGGGGGCGGGGCTGTTCGTGCGCCGTGAGCCGGTGCAGTTCCTGCGGCGAGAGCCGGGCGTGCACCTCGGTGAACTCGCCGTGCGGCAGGCGCTTGACGATGCCGGTCTCGCGCCCGTGCAGCACCTTGTCGCGGTCCCGGCGCTGGAGGCCCAGGCACCAGCGCTTGGTGATGACGAAGACGGCGACCGGGACGGCGAAGAAGCCGACGCGGGCGGCGTAGGTGATGGAGTTGAGCGACAGGTGCAGGTGGGTGGCGATCAGGTCGTTGCCGCCGGCCACCAGTGCCACCAGGTAGACGCTGATCCAGGCGGCGCCGAGCGCGGTGCGGACGGGCGCGTTGCGCGGCCGGTCGAGCAGGTGGTGCTCCCGCTTGTCGTCGGTCACCCAGCCCTCCAGGAACGGGTAGGCGGCGATGGCGCCCAGGACCAGCGGGAACAGCGCGAACGGGATGAGCACCCCGAGGTTGAGGGTGTGCCCCCACAGCCCGACCTCCCAGCCGGGCATGATCCGGATCAGGCCTTCGGCGAAGCCCATGTACCAGTCGGGCTGGGCGTCGGTGGAGACCTGGTCCGGCCGGTACGGGCCGTACGCCCAGATCGGGTTGACGGTCGCGATCGCGGCCACCAGTGCGATGATGCCGAAGACCAGGAAGAAGAAGCCGCCGGCCTTGGCCAGGTAGACCGGCATCAGCGGCATGCCGACGACGTTCTTCTCGGTCCTGCCGGGGCCCGCCCACTGGGTGTGCTTGTGGTGGAAGACCAGGATCAGGTGCGCCACCAGCAGGCCGAGCATGATGCCCGGGATCAGCAGCACGTGGATGGTGAAGAAGCGCGGCACGATGTCGTGGCCGGGGAACTCGCCGCCGAACAGGAACATCTGGATGTACGTGCCGACCAGCGGGACGGCGAGGATCGAGCCCTCGATGAACCGGATGCCGGTGCCGGAGAGCAGGTCGTCCGGGAGCGAGTAGCCGAAGAAGCCGTCCAGCATGCCGAGGAAGAGCAGCAGGAAGCCGAAGACCCAGTTGATCTCGCGCGGCTTGCGGAACGCGCCGGTGAAGAACACCCGCATCATGTGGACGAACATGGCGGCGACGAAGACGATCGCCGCCCAGTGGTGGATCTGGCGGATCAGCAGTCCGCCGCGGACCTCGAAGCTGATGTCCACCGTGGAGGCGTAGGCCTCCGACATCGGGACGCCCTTGAGCGGGACGTACGAGCCCGCGTAGACCACCTCGCCCATGCTGGGCTTGAAGAACAGCGTCAGCCAGACACCGGTCAGGATGATGATCAGGAAGGTGTAGAGGCAGATCTCGCCCAGCATGAAGGACCAGTGGTCCGGGAAGATCTTCCGCAGGTTCGCCCTGGCCAGGGAGTGGATCCCCAGCCGGCCGTCCGCCCAGTCGGCGGCCCGCTGCCCCCGCCCAGGGCTCTGATTCCGGGTCATGTGCACGCACCTCGGTCCGAAGGAAACGGGGAGGAGTCCCCGATTCGCACTGAGGGCCACCATAATCGGGGAGTGATCCCCACTTCTACCCC
>NZ_JBIVVI010000826.1:0-4191 GCF_044757675.1 Kitasatospora sp. NPDC091257 | reverse complement strand
CTCCTCCGGCGACCCCACCCCACCCGGCAACCGGCACCCCATGCCCACGATCACCACCGGATCGTCCGACACCGACACCGCGGGCACCACCGGTGCCGCCGACGCCACACCCTTTGCCGCACCGGAGAGTTCGGCCGTGAGATGGTCGGCGAGGTCGGCCGGGGTGGGGTGGTCGAAGACGAGGGTCGCGGGCAGCCGCAGGCCGGTGGCGCCGGCGAGGCGGTTGCGCAGTTCGACGGAGGTCAGGGAATCGAAGCCGAGGTCGCGGAAGGCGAGTCCGGGGGTGATCGCGGCGGCGTCGGAGTGGCCGAGGACGGTGGCGGTGTGGGCGGCGACCAGGGACAGCAGGTCCGACGCGGGGGCCTTCGGCGTCGGCAGGGTCTGCGGCATCGAGAGGTCGGCCGTGGTCAGCGCGGGACGTCCGGCAGCCAGCGCGGTGTCGAACATGGCCAGGGCGCGTTCGAGGCCGATGGGGCGGATGCCCTTGCGGGCGAGGCGTTGGCGGTCGGCCGCGGTGAGGTGGGCGGTCATGCCGCTCTCCTGCTCCCAGTAGCCCCAGGCCATCGACACGGCGGGCAGTCCGAGGGTCTGCCGGTGTGCGGCGAACGCGTCGAGGTAGGAGTTCGCGGCCGCGTAGCCGGCCTGGCCGGCGTTGCCGAGTACACCCGCGGCCGCGGAGAACAGCACGAAGGCGGCGAGGTGGTCCTCGCGGGTCAGCTCGTGCAGGTTCCAGGCGCCGTCGACCTTGGGACGCAGCACCCGGTCGAGCTGCTCCGCGGTCAGCCGTTCCATGACGGTGTCGTCGAGCACGCCGGCCGCGTGGACGACGGCGGTGAGCGGATGCTCGGCCGGGATCGAGTCCAGTACGGCCGCCAGCGCCTCCCGGTCCGCGACGTCACAGGCCACGACCCGCACGTCGACGTCCCCTTGCGGCTCCAGGTGCGGCACCGCGCCGCCGCCGCGGCTGACGAGCAGCAGGTGCCGTACCCCGTAGCGGGACACCAGGTGCCGGGCGACGGCCTGGCCGAGGGTGCCGGTGCCGCCGGTGATCAGCACGGTGCCGTCGGGGTCGATCGGCTGGGGGACGGTCAGGACGATCTTGCCGACGTGGCGGGCCTGGCTCATCAGCCGGAAGGAGGCGACGGCCTGGCGGAGGTCCGCGGCGGTGACCGGCAGCGGCTCCAGCGTCCCGTCGGCGACCATCGCCACGGCCCTGGAGAGGATGTCGCCCTGCCGCGCGGGGTCGACGTCGTTGAGGTCGAAGGCCCGGTAGATCAGGCCCTCGGGTGAGCGGACGTCCGTCTTGCCCAGCTCGACGAACCGGCCGCCGTCGGCGAGCAGCCGCAGGGAGGCGTCGGTGAGTTCTCCCGCGAGCGAGTTGAGGACGACGTCCATGGCCGGGAACCGGTCGGCGAACCGGGTGTCGCGGGACGAACCGATGTGGTCGTCCGCCAGTCCGAGGCGCCGCAGGGTGTCCCACTTGGCGGGGCTCGCGGTGGCGAAGACCTCCGCGCCGCTGTTCAGGGCCAACTGGATGGCGGCCATGCCCACACCGCCCGCGCCGGAGTGGACCAGGACCCGGTCGCCGGGGCGCAGTTCGCCGAGGTCGAACAGCCCGTACCAGGCGGTGGTGAACGCGATGGGCACCGACGCCGCCTCGGTGAAGCTCCAGCCGTCGGGGATCGCCGTCAGGAGCCGGTGGTCGGCGACCGCGCGCGGCCCGAAGGCGCCGGGCATCATTCCCGTGACGCGGTCGCCGGGCCGCCAGGCCGTGACGCCGGGGCCGACCTCGAGGACGGTGCCGGCCCCTTCGCCGCCCAACGGGGGCCGGTCCGGGTACATGCCGAGGGTGATGAGCACGTCGCGGAAGTTCAGGCCGGCCGCGCGTACGGCGACCCGTACCTGTCCGGGTTCCAGCGCGGCCTCTTGCCAGGGCAGCAGGGCCAGGTCGTCCAGTTGCCCGGTGCCGGACTCGCTCAGCCGGTACGCGCCGTCGGGGGCGGTCGGTTCCGGCGCGTACCTGGCCTGCCGCGGCACGAGGACGCCTTCCTGGCGCAGGGCCAGTTCGGTTTCGTCGCCGGCTGTCCTGGCGGCCCGGACCGCGTCCTCCTCGGACACGTCGCCCATGTCGACCACGACGAACCGGCCGGGGTGCTCGGCGGCGGCGCTGCGGACCAGGCCGCGTACGGCCGCGCCGGCCACGCCGCGGGTCAGGACGGCCAGGCGTGCGGCCGCCCGCTCCGGCTGCCCGGCCAGGAAGTCCTGGACGAGCGCGCGGGCCCGCTGGACGAGGGCGTGCACGGAGTCCGCGTCGGCTTCCGCGGTGAGTACCGGGCTCGGCACCACCTCGGTCGGTGTGCTCGCGGTGAGCGGCACCCACTGGGTGTGCAGCACCGCGGCCCGGGTCTCGGCGGCCGGACGGACGGTCAGCGCGGTGATGTCCGCGACCGGGTTGCCGGACAGGTCGGTCAGTGTCGCGCGGTAGGTGCCGGTGCCCGTGCGGACCAGGTGGACCCGGGCGGACGACACACCGGTGGTGTGCACGGCGACGCCGGAGAAGGAGAACGGCAGCCGGACCCGGGTGTCGGGGCTGAGCAGGATCAGCGGCTGGAGTGCGGCGTCCAGGAGCGCTGGGTGGATGCCGAAGCGGGCGCCGTCGGGGACGGACACCTCGGCGTACAGTTCGTCCTCGCCCCGCCACAACTTCCGCACGCCCCGGAACGCGGGTCCGTACTGGTATCCGAGTCCGGCGAGGAAGGCGTAGAACCCTTCGGGGTCCACGGGTTCGGCGTTCCTCGCGGGCCGGTCGAGGCGACCGGCCGTCACCTGGCCGCCGAGGGTTCCGGACGCGTGGCGGACCCAGCCGTCGCCGCCCTTGGAGTGCACGGTGACCGGGCTGCGGCCGGCGTCGTCCGGGGCGCCGACCGAGACCTGGATGTCCGTGGGTGTGTCCGAGAGCGCGAGGGGCAGGTGCAGGACGAGGTCGTCGAGGGTCCCGCCGGCCAGGGTGGCGAGTTCGAGGAAGGCGGTGCCCGGCAGCAGGACCGTACCGTCGACGGCGTGGTCGGCCAGCCAGGGGTGGGTGCGGGTGGAGACGCGCCCACTGTGCACGGTGCTCCCGTCGGGCAGTTCGACCGTGGTGCCCGCCAGCGGGTGCCCAGTGGCGTGGTCGCCGGCCGCGGGGGTGAGCCAGTAGGTGCTGCGCTGGAAGGGGTAGTGCGGCAGCCTGACGCCGTGCGGGCGGTCGTGCGGCCAGGTCACGGCGACGCCCTGGACGTGGAGGCGGGCCAGGGCGGTGTGGAATTCCCCGATGGCGCCGTGGTCGCGGCGCAGGGTGCCGGTCGCCACGCCGCCGTCCAGGTCCTGCACCAGCACCGGGTGCGGGCTGACTTCCACGAACACCTCGTGGCCGTCGGCGGTGAGCCGGGCGGTGGCCAGGTCGAACCGTACGGGTTCGCGGAGGTTGCGGTACCAGTAGCCGGCGTCGAGGGCGGAGGTGTCGACCGGCTCGCCGGTGACCGTGGAGTAGAACGGGATCGCCGCCGAGTGGGGCGTGATGTCGGCCAGGTCGGTGAGCAGGTGCTCCCGGACCGCCTCGACCTGCGCCGAGTGCGCCGCGTAGTCGACGGGGATGGCGCGGGCGCGGATGCCGTCCCTGGCGCAGGCTGCCAGCAGTTCGTCCAGCGCGTCCAGGTCGCCTGACACGACGACGGTCGAGGCGGAGTTGACCACCGCGACGGTGATCCGGTCGCCCCAGGGGCTCAGGTAGCCGGCGGCGTCGTCCGCGGACAGCGCGACCGAGACCATGCCGCCGTGTCCGGCCAGGGTGACCAGAGCTTTGCTGCGCAGGGCGACCACCTTGGCGGCGTCGTCCAGGGACAACGCCCCCGCCACGTACGCCGCCGCGATCTCCCCCTGCGAATGCCCCACGACCGCATCCGGTCCCACACCATGCGCACGCCACAGCTCCGCCAGCGCCACCATCACCGCGAACAGGGCCGGCTGCACCACATCCACCCGCTCCAACGACCCACCGCCGGTCAGCACCCCCACCAACGACCAATCCGTGTACGGCGCCAACGCCGCCTCACACGCATCGATCACCTCCCGGAACACCGGCTCCGAGGCGTACAACTCCCCGCCCATCCCCACCCACTGCGCACCAATCCGTGTACGGCGCCAACGCCGCCT
>NZ_JBIVVI010000825.1:0-4200 GCF_044757675.1 Kitasatospora sp. NPDC091257 | reverse complement strand
CCCCGTACGATGACGGGTGGGCCCTCACCGGCCCGGAACCACCCCCAGGTCCGTTCCCCGAGCCGAGAAGGTCCCGCCGACCATGAGCACTGCTGCCGCACTCCCCGTTCTGAACCTTCTCGCCGAGGGCGAGGGGGGCAACCACGACAGCCTGAACCCGGCCCTGACCGGTGGCGCCGCGCTGTTCATCCTGCTGGTCCTGCTCTTCATCACCACCCGCTTCAACCGGGACCGCTGAGCCGGCCGCGCGGACCGCTCGGGGAGCGTCCGGCCACCGGCCGGCCGCTCCCTCACGCATCTGCGGAGAACCCCCACCCGGCCGTTCCCGCACCGTAACGGGTGTCGCGTAAGGTGTGGCGGCATGGGAGAGCAGGCCGGGAATCCCGGCGGACCGGAACCGGTGAAGAAGCGCCTCGGCGTGATGGGCGGCACCTTCGACCCGATCCACCACGGCCACCTCGTCGCCGCCAGTGAGGTCGCGAGCGCGTTCCACCTGGACGAAGTGATCTTCGTGCCGACCGGGCAGCCGTGGCAGAAGAGCGACCGTCACGTCACCCCGGCCGAGGACCGCTACCTGATGACGGTCATCGCCACCGCCGAGAACCCGCAGTTCTCGGTCAGCCGGATCGACATCGACCGCGAGGGCCCGACGTACACCGTCGACACCCTGCGCGACCTGCACGCCCTGCACCCGGACGCCGACCTCTTCTTCATCACCGGCGCCGACGCCCTCGCCCAGATCCTCTCCTGGCGCGACTCCGACGAGCTCTTCTCGCTGGCCCACTTCATCGGATGCACCCGCCCGGGGCACACTCTGTCGGACGCCGGGCTTCCGGCGGGCGGGGTCTCCCTGGTGGAGGTCCCGGCGCTGGCCATCTCCTCCACGGACTGCCGCAACCGGGTCGCCAAGGGTGAGCCCGTCTGGTACCTCGTCCCGGACGGCGTGGTCCGCTACATCGACAAGCGGGCGCTGTACGCGCCGCGCGGGGACTGATCCAGGAGCGGTGCATGACTGATCGCAGCGACGGCCGGCGGCCGGAGGACTGGTCCACCGGGCAGTACCAGCAGCCGTACCAGGGCTACCAGAACCCGCAGCAGCAGCAACCACAGCAGCCGCAGCCGCAGTCGTACGAGCAGCAGCAGTACGACCAGCAGTACGACCAGTACGGGCAGCCGGTGTACGGGCAGGACCCGTACGGCTACCAGCAGCAGGGCTACCAGGGGTACGACGGGTACCAGCAGGGCGGGCAGTTCCCGCAGCAGCCGCAGCAGCAGCAACCACAGCAGCCGCAGCAGCAGCAGTACGACCAGCAGTACGACCAGTACGGGCAGCCGGTGTACGGCCAGGACCCGTACGGCTACCAGCAGCAGGGCTACCAGGGCTACCAGCAGCAGCCGTACCAGGCCGCCGCCCCGGTCGCCGCCGAGCCGCAGGCGCCGTCGCCGGTGCCGCCGACGCAGGCCGAGGCCGTCGCGCAGTCCGCCGCCGCAGCGGCCGCAGCGGCACCCGCTGCCGCGCCGCCGCGTCCGCGGGTGCCCCGGCCCGCCGAGGAGGCGGTGCCGGCCAAGGCCGTGCCGCCGTCCGAGCAGGTCGCCGGGGCGCGGGCCGGGAAGGCCGGCAAGGCAGGCAAGGCCGGGAGCAAGGCGCCCAAGGACAGTTACACCACGGGCGAGTTCACCTTCGTCGACGAGGAGGCGGAGGAGACCGAGGACGTCATCGACTGGCTGAAGTTCGCCGAGTCCCGCAGCGAGGTGCGCGCCGAGCGCCGCCGCAAGCTGCGCAACCGGCTGATCGGCCTCGGCGCGGTGGTGGCGCTCGCGGCCGGCGGCGTCGGCGGCTACCTCTTCCTGACCGGCGACAAGCCGACCGCGGCCACCGCCGCCGGCGGGCGCCAGGTCAACGTCGTCCACCTGCGCGACCTCCAGGGCAAGGTGTCCAGCGCGCTGCTGGTCAACGACGCCTCCGGGAAGAAGGGCACGGTGCTGCTGCTGCCCGACAACCTGCGGCTGCCCGGCCCGGGGGACCCGCCGGTCAGCACGGTCGGCCAGTCCATGGACGGCATCGGCGCCTCGGCGACCCGCGAGGGCCTGTCCACCGTGCTGGGCGCCCCGGTGGCCGGCACCTGGCGGCTGGACACCCCGTACCTGGAACTGCTGGTCTCCCAGCTCGGCGGCGTCCGGGTGGACACCAACGCCGAGACCCACGAGGGCGGCAAGCCGGACGGCAAGCTGCTGTCCGCGGCCGGGAAGAACACCATGCTCAGCGGGAAGGCCGCGGTCGCGTACGCGACCTGGCAGGCGCCCGGTGAGAACCGGGACGCCCAGCTGGCCCGGTTCGGGCAGGTCCTGGACGCGGTGGTGCGCACCATGCCGACCGAGTTCAAGGACGCCAAGGACGACGTGCACCGGATGAACGCGGTGCTCGACCCCTCGCTGCCCGAGGACGCCCTCGCCGGAGTGCTCGTCCAGCTCGCCCAGCAGGCGAAGGACGGCCACTTCGGCACCACGGCGCTGACCGTCAAGCCGGACGGCAGCCTGGACGAGGCGACCGCGGGCAAGCAGGTCAAGGACGTGCTGGGCGGCACCGTGAAGTCCGCGGCCGTCGGCGACGCCCCGGTCCGGGTCGCGCTCCAGGACGCCACCGGCAACGACGCGGCGGCGGCCGCCGCGCAGGTCCAGATCGTCAACTCCGGCCTGACCTTCATCCCGGGCGGCGCCAAGGCGGCTCCGCAGCCGGCCAGTGAGATCCGCTACACCGACGACGCCCGGCAGGGCGCGGCGAAGTCGCTGGCGACCAGCCTCGGGCTGCCGGACACGGCGGTGAAGAAGGTGACCGGCGACGCCCAGAACGCGGACCTGCTGGTCCTGCTCGGCAAGGACTACCAGCCGCCGAAGAACCAGTAGGGCGGCGGCCCGGGCTCCTGCGGTCCGGGTGTCGCGGTGCGGTGGCCCGGGCGGGCCCGGAAAACGGTTCCGGGCCCGCCCGGGCGGCGTGAGATCCTGGAAGGCGACCCCGGCCGTGCGCCGGGGCACCCCAAGCCGCCGAGCCGGAAGAACACCGTGACCGTCACCGACCACAGCCAGCAGCTCATCACCGTCGCCGCGCAGGCGGCGGCCGACAAGCTCGCGCACAACATCATCGCCTTCGACGTCAGCGAGGTGCTGTCGATCACCGACGCCTTCCTGATCGCCTCCGCGAACAACGACCGCCAGGTCCGCTCGATCGCCGAGGAGATCGAGGACCAGCTGCGCGAGCAGCTGGACATCAAGCCGGTGCGCCGCGAGGGCGAGCGCGAGGGCCGCTGGATCCTGCTCGACTACCTGGACATCGTCGTGCACGTCCAGCACTCCGAGGAGCGCTCCTTCTACTCGCTGGACCGCCTCTGGAAGGACTGCCCCGAGCTGCCGCTGCCCGAGGACGCCGTGGCCTCGCGCAACCGCCCGGACGCCCACACCGACGAGGCCGGCAACGCCGTCGCGCCCGCCGACGACTTCGGCAAGCCCGAGGATCTGCACTGAGCCGCGGCGCGCGGGGCCCGCGCATCGTCTTCTGGCGGCACGGCCAGACCTCCTGGAACCTCGAATCGCGTTTCCAGGGCACCACGGACATCGAGCTGACCGGCCAGGGCGTCCTGCAGGCCCAGCGGGCGGCCCGGCTGCTCTCCGGGCTCCGTCCCGACCTGCTGATCTCCTCGGACCTCAAGCGGGCCCGGCGCACCGCCGCGGAGCTGGCCGAGGTCACCGGGCTGGACGTGCAGCACCACGAGGGCCTGCGGGAGACCTTCGCGGGCTCCTGGCAGGGCCTGACCAACGCCGAGATCCGCGAGCGCTTCCCGGAGGAGTACGAGGCCTGGGCGGCCGGCGAGCCGGTGCGGCGCGGGGGCGGCGGCGAGCTGGCCACCGAGGTCGCCGACCGCTCGGTGCCGGTGGTCCTGGAGGCCGTCGGCAAACTCCCGGAGAACGGCACGCTGGTCGTGGTCAGCCACGGCGGGACGATCCGCACCATGCTCGGGCGGCTGCTCGAACTGGAGCCCTCCCGGTGGGAGCGCTTCGGCGGACTGTCCAACTGCTGCTGGTCGGTGCTCGGCCTGGGCACGCGCGGCTGGCGCCTGCTGGAGCACAACGCGGGCACGCTCCCGCAGCCGGTCATCGGCGACGACACCTGAGCGGTACCGGTGCGGGCGGCACCGGGGGCCGGGG
>NZ_JBIVVI010000824.1:0-4202 GCF_044757675.1 Kitasatospora sp. NPDC091257 | reverse complement strand
GGGGGCCGCCCAGGGGGGTGAGGGATTCACCCGAACGCGCTAATCGGACCGATCGGTGGACCGGCCGCCCACCCCGTCCCTCCTGGGCATTCTGTGACGGTTCTCACCCATGCCGGGCAGGCCCCGGGCGGAACAGTCCCGTCCCGCGGGGATAACCTGCCAGACGGACGTGACGCGCGTGTTGATTGACGTGAGCGCCCGTGGCTGTGTGGGCCGCAAGGCCGTACCTCTGCGTACCCGCACCGCCCCGACGACCCGCAGCGAAGATCCTGCCGTGGCACGCTCGTAGAGACACAATCCGCGACCACGAACAAGGACAAACACGTGGACCTGTTCGAGTACCAGGCGAGGGACCTCTTCGCCAAGCACGGCGTGCCTGTGCTTGACGGCGATGTCATCGAGACCGCCGCAGACGCTGCCGCCATCGCGGAGCGCTTCGGCGGCCGCGCCGTCGTCAAGGCTCAGGTGAAGGTGGGTGGCCGAGGCAAGGCCGGCGGCGTCAAGCTCGCCGCCGACCCGGCGGACGCCGTCGCCAAGGCCGAGCAGATCCTCGGCATGGACATCAAGGGCCACACCGTTCACAAGGTGATGCTGGCCCAGACCGCGGACATCAAGGACGAGTACTACGTCTCGTTCCTGCTGGACCGCACCAACCGCACCTTCCTGGCCATGGCCAGCGTCGAGGGCGGCGTGGAGATCGAGGTCGTCGCCGAGCAGAACCCCGAGGCGCTCGCCAAGATCCCGGTCGACGCCAACGAGGGCTGCACCCCGGAGAAGGCCGCCGAGATCGTCGCCGCGGCGAAGTTCCCGGCCGAGGTCGCCGACCAGGTCGCCGAGGTCCTGCAGAAGCTGTGGACCGTCTTCATCAAGGAGGACGCCCTCCTCGTCGAGGTCAACCCGCTGATCAAGTCCGGTGAGGGCAAGATCATCGCGCTCGACGGCAAGGTCTCCCTGGACGAGAACGCCGAGTTCCGCCAGCCCGAGCACGAGGCCCTGGAGGACAAGGCCGCGGCCAACCCGCTGGAGGCCGCCGCCAAGGCCAAGGGCCTGAACTACGTCAAGCTCGACGGCCAGGTCGGCATCATCGGCAACGGCGCGGGCCTCGTCATGAGCACCCTCGACGTGGTCGCGTACGCCGGTGAGAACCACGGCGGCGTCAAGCCCGCCAACTTCCTCGACATCGGTGGCGGCGCCTCCGCCGAGGTCATGGCGAACGGCCTGGAGATCATCCTGGGCGACCCCGACGTCAAGTCGGTCTTCGTCAACGTCTTCGGCGGCATCACCGCGTGCGACGCGGTCGCCAACGGCATCGTGCAGGCCCTCGCGCTCCTGGAGGGCAAGGGCGAGAACGTCACCAAGCCGCTGGTCGTCCGTCTGGACGGCAACAACGCGGAGCTGGGTCGCAAGATCCTCGACGACGCCAACCACCCGCTGGTCCAGCGCGTGGACACCATGGACGGCGCCGCTGACCGCGCCGCCGAGCTGGCCAACAAGTAAGGAAGGGGACTTAACACCATGGCTATCTTCCTTACCAAGGACAGCAAGGTCATCGTCCAGGGCATGACCGGCGCCGAGGGCATGAAGCACACCCGCCGCATGCTCGCCTCCGGCACCCGGATCGTCGGCGGCGTGAACCCGCGCAAGGCCGGCACCACGGTCGACGTCGACGGCACCGAGATCCCGGTCTTCGGCTCCGTCGCCGAGGCGATGGAGAAGACCGGGGCCGACGTCTCCGTCCTCTTCGTGCCGCCGGCCTTCACCAAGGCCGCCGTCGTCGAGGCCATCGACGCCGAGATCGGCCTGGCCGTCGTCATCACCGAGGGCGTCCCGGTGCACGACACCGCCGCCTTCTGGGCGCACGCCGGTGCCAAGGGCAACAAGACCCGCATCATCGGCCCGAACTGCCCCGGCCTGATCAGCCCCGGACAGTCGAACGCCGGCATCATCCCGGCCGACATCACCACCTCCGGCAAGATCGGTCTGGTCTCGAAGTCGGGCACCCTGACCTACCAGCTC
Organism: Kitasatospora sp. NPDC091257; assembly: GCF_044757675.1. NCBI lineage: Bacteria > Bacillati > Actinomycetota > Actinomycetes > Kitasatosporales > Streptomycetaceae > Kitasatospora > Kitasatospora sp. NPDC091257. The sequence goes on along the minus strand of NZ_JBIVVI010000824.1, from coordinate 2,186 downwards.
ATGTACGAGCTGCGCGACATCGGCTTCTCCTCGGCCGTGGGCATCGGCGGTGACCCGGTCATCGGGACCACCCACATCGACGCCCTCAAGGCCTTCCAGGAGGACCCGGACACCGAGATCATCGTCATGATCGGTGAGATCGGTGGCGACGCCGAGGAGCGTGCCGCGGCCTACATCGCCGAGCACGTCACCAAGCCGGTCGTCGGCTACGTCGCGGGCTTCACCGCCCCCGAGGGCAAGACCATGGGCCACGCCGGCGCCATCGTCTCCGGCTCCTCGGGCACCGCCCAGGCGAAGAAGGAGGCCCTGGAGGCCGCCGGTGTCAAGGTCGGCAAGACGCCGTCCGAGACCGCCCGCCTGGCCCGCGAGATCATCGCCGCCCAGGCCTGATCCCGCCCCGCGCGTGACGAGCGCCCCCGCCCTCCCGGGCGGGGGCGCTCGCCGTTCGCGGCTCAGTGCCGCCCCGGCCCCGTGGTGCAGGGCAGCGGCGACCACGGCCGGCAGGCCGCCGGGCCCTGCGGCGGCGGAGCGGCGCCCCGGGCCGCCGGCGGCAGCTCCCAGCGCGCGACCGCCTGGGGCTGCGGATCCACCAGGACGGCCTCCAACCCGGGCGCCGGGCTGCACCAGATGCTGGTGATGCCGTTCGGCGCCCCGTCGGGCAGCAGCGGCACGGCCGGCTCCGCCGCCTGCGCCGCGGTGGCGGCCAGGCAGAGCGTGGGCGTCGGCGGGGTGGTCGGCCTGAACAGCTCCGCCGGGCGCACCCCCGCCAGGGTCGCCAGCGTCGCCCCGCCCACCGCGACCGTCAGCAGCGCCGCCGCGCCCGTCCGGCTCGCCGTCCGGAGCCGGTACCGGGCCCGCAGCACCGGCACCGGCGTCCGGTGCGGCTCCGGGCAGCCGCGCACCGCCGCCCGGTGGAGCAGCCCGCACAGCCCGTCCGCGAAGCCCGGCGCCGCCGGGTCCGGCCCGACCAGGTCCGGCACCCACGCGGCCAGGGCCGCCCGGGCGGCCCACACCCGCCCCTCGGCCGCCGCCCGGGTGGACTCCACCTCCACCGCGACCGCCACGGCCGGCAGCCCCAGCCCGTCGTGCAGCACCAGCGCCCGGCGCTGGGGGCGGGACAGCCGCTTGAGCGCCTTCAGCAGCGCCCGGTCCCGGTCGGTCAGCCGGTCGTGGTCCGGCAGCACCGCCTGGGTCTCGTCGGCCGGCCGCACCTTGATCCGCCGGTGCGGCAGCCCCCACGCGTGCGCCCGCCGGGGGCCGCCCCGGTGCCACGGGGACAGCGCCAGCTCGCAGGCGCGCGCCCGGACCCAGCCCTCCGGATTCCCCGAACCGGCGGCCGTGGCCCAGCACCGCCGGGCCTCGCCGAACGCCCGCCGCACGCAGTGCACCGCCCGGTGCCGGCAGGCGGTCAGCAGGAACACCTGCTGCACCAGCCGGGTGTGCGCGGTCTCGTAGAGCTCGTCGAAGCCCATCGCCGGGGGCTCGGCGTCGAGGTCGTCGTCCGCGCCCGAGGGAGCGGCGGCGGCCAGCGCCGCCCGGCCGGGACTGGCGGCGGCAGGCTCCTGCGGCTCCGGCCGTGCCGTCCGCGCCCGGTCGGGTTCGGCGGCCGGTGGCCGTTCGGCGTCCGGCCCGGAGTCCGCTTCGGGGGCGGCCGGGGTGCGGTGCGGCGTGTCGCCGTGGCCGGCGGCCGGCCCGGCGGGGGCCTCCTCGGACCCGCCGCCACCGGCCGCGTCCGTGGTCGGAGCGCTCGCCTGCCAGGCCGGCCCGGCGCCGGGAGTGCCGGGAGTGCCGCCGTGCCGGTCGGGATCCCCGGGGGCCGTCGGCGGGTGGCCGGTGTCGGACGGCTGACGCCGCCCGTCGTCCGCCGCCGCGGCCGGAGGTGCCTGGAGGGCGGCGGCTCCTGGCCGGCCCCCGGGCGTGCGTGGCTCCTGCGCGCGCCCGGGGGCGGCGCTCCCCTCGGCGGCCGGCGGCCCGTCGGCGGCCTGCCGCGGCTGCCCGGCCGGGGCCGTCCGCCGGGTGCCGCCCGAGGGTCCCGGAGCGGGTTTCCCGGCTCGGGTACGGCTCCGCTTCCCGGTCGCCTCCCCGTCCGTTGCCGTGTCGGCCCGCGGGCGGTCGGCCCCGACCACGGAACCGGGGGCGGCCGGGGCGGAGGAGCCCGGGACCGGCCGGAGGAGGACCGGTTCGGC
>NZ_JBIVVI010000823.1:0-4203 GCF_044757675.1 Kitasatospora sp. NPDC091257 | reverse complement strand
GGTGCGGTGGCGGCGGCCGAGGGGGCACCGCTCGGCGCCGGGACCGGCGCGGTGCCGCCGCCGGGGGCACCCGCCGCACCGCGCGGCGCGAGCAGCACCTGGATCCGCCCGCTCGCCACCCACTGCGCCAGCCGGGGCCCGTCCGCGGTACCGACCGCCACGTCGATCACCTGGCTGCCGTCGGTGTCCACCCGGCCGACGGTGATCACCGTGGCCGGCAGCGAGTCGGCCCGGCCGTTGTCGGGGGTGAAGACGACGACCAGCTGCACACCGGGCTGGAGCCGGCTGGCGGGCAGCTGGGTGCGCTTGGCCGACACCCCGACCACGATCTGCCCGGGCTGCACCGACAGGCCCTGCGCGAGGTCGGAACCGGTGAGCATCGCACCGCGCTTGAGGTCGGTCGCGGCCCGCATGCCGACCGCCTTCGCGCGGTCCTGGGCCGACACCGGGCGCAGCGCCGGGTCCCCCGCGATCCGGGCGACCACCAGGTCGTCCTCGGTGATCACCTGCCCCCACGGCACGTCCCGGGCCAGCGCCAGCACCGCGACCCGCTGGCCGGTGCTGTTGTAGAGCACGGCCCCGCCCAGCCCGCCGGCCGCGATCAGCGCGACCGCCATCGCCAGCACCGCCGGGCGCCGCCGGCGCGCCCCCATGGTCCGCCCGGGCGCGTGCGGCGCCGCCCGGCCCCGGCCCTTGCCCGGACCTGTCTGCTCCGGCTGCTCCGGGAGCGCCACGGACGCCGCCGCGCCCGCGGAGGTGCCGGATCCCGGCGTCGCGAACGTACGGTTCTCCACCGGGTTCCGCCCTTCCCTCGTTCGTCTCTGGCTCGTCCGGCTGATCGGTGTGCGAATCGCCGTACCGGCACGGTCACTTGTGTGCGGTCACTTGCGGGCGATCACTTGCGGGTGATCACCGGAGCTCGGTCGCCGGACCGTGCTCAGTTGAGCACCTGCATCTCGGCGACCCTGAGCTCGAAGGGCTTGCTGCTCTGGTTGATGCCCGGGATCGTGAACTTCCGCGGGTTCGGCCCTCCGGTGACCACCACCGCGGCCTCCCAGTGCATCGTCACCGTGGCGCTGAAAACGCTGTTCTTCTCACCGGCCGAGCTGGTCCTGAACTCGTAGCCGCAGTCCGGGGACTTCGCGTCGCCGTACTTGGGGTCGTACGGCGTTCCGGTCGTGGTGCAGGAGGTCTGGAGGTGGGCGCCGAAGCTCCAGTCCGCCTTCAACAGCCGGGGCGTGACGGTGACCGAGATGCCCCCGACCGACGCGCTGCCCGGTGCGGGCAGCGCGGCGTCGTCCGCCCAGAGCCAGACCGGGGCGTTGACCACCGCCGTGGTCTGCGGCGCGGCGCGGCCCACCGGCGGCCGGAAGCGGACCTGGTCGTAGGCCCGCTGGATGGCCATGGCCTCCGCGTTGACGTTCTGCCCGCCCGGTGCGGTGGCCTCGAAGACGATCTCGGCGCCGCCCTGGCCGCCGTCGGTCTGCGGACAGACCTTGGTGTAGAGGGAGCCGTCCTTCGGGTCGTGGCCGTCCCACGCCGGGTCGCCCGCGGGCGGCGGGTTGTCCAGGGCGCGGAAGTAGCACCCCTTGTCGCTGTTGAACCAGCCCAGCTGGGGGTCGTGGCAGGCCCACGCGACCTCGTGGTAGCTGCATAGCTGCGGGCCGGTGTCCGAACCGCCGCCACCGCCGGGCTTCGGTCCGCCGGGCGACGTGGTCGATCCGCCGGAATTGACGTCTATGCAGATGACGTTCGGGTAGCACTGCTCGGCGCCGCCGCTCGGCGGTTCGTCCGCGGTCGCGTTGACCGCCGAGGTCAGCAGCAACCCGGCCGACATCGACGCGGCGATCGCGATTCGCCGGGCCGGTTTCCGCGCGTTCAGCATGTCCGGTCCACCTCCCGTTTGAAGTCGTAGATCAACCAATGTGCCTGGAACCAGCGCAGGGAAGCGGTTCCGACGTACCGGTTCAGACGTGCTCCGGGATCCTTGGCGGCCCCGGTGACGGCGTCGACGCGGTGCCAGCCGGACAGGTCGACGCAGTCCTCGATCACGGCGGTCTGCGGATCGGCTTTCAGATCAATGGCCTTGACCACCGCGGAATTGCGCGGCGTCCCGGTCATCACCACTTTGGCGTCGCGCAGTTGCCGGAGGCCGACCAGGCTGTCGGACAGGGCGCGCCCGGAAGAGTACTGCTCAAGTGCGTAACCGTCCGAATCCGAACGTCCGAAGACCTGGGCCTGGGCCTGCCACCAGTCCTGATAGGTCTTCAGGGCCAGCCGTCCCATGGCCCCTTCCGGACCGCTGGTCGGCGCGATCGAGCCGTTTACCGAACCACCCGAAGGAGTGAGCGGGTCCACTCCCGCGACAGTGGGCGCGGCCGACCCGATGCGATCGACGGAACCGCCCGCACCACCGCTCGCACAAGCACCGAGCAGCAACACCAGAACCGCCCCACCGACTCCAACCGCCCCAGGGCGCAACACATTTCCGCGCTGCCGCATGGCCCCACCTCGTTGCGACCGACCTGATCAGTGATCCACGGCCGCCAGGAGAATTCCGCCGTCCCACCGGTGTTTCCGCTGGGGATCGATTCTTCGCCAACCCACCCCATCACGGCAACACCTCAGGCCCCCTGACCTTACGCGGAAGGAGGTTCCGTCGGGGCGCTTTCCCGCCACAGAACGGCCAACAGTTCCTCGGAAAGCGACAATCCGGCCAATGCGCCCCGAACCGCGGCCCGATTGCGCATCAGGAGCCGCCCGGCGTGCGGCGGAACGAGCAGGCGCGCGCCAGGCGCACCCGAACTACCGGACGCTTCCCCACCGTCCGTCAGCGCGGCCACGGCCGGCTGGAGATCGAGCGGGGCGACGGCCGCGGGGGCACCCGGGACGCCCTGGCGCAGGACGGCGGTCAGGGCCCGGCTGAACGAGCCCTCCCCGCCCGGCAGGACGGCGTCCCGGCCGCGTCTGCCCGGGGCGTAGCGGCTGCCCGGGGAGTGGCGGCCGATCCGGCCCCACAGCGGAACCCTTGAGTAGCTCAGCAGTTCGCCCGCGCCGTCCTCGCCGCGCTCCAGCGCCGCCCAGGCGTCGCGGTCGACCACCGCGTCGACCAGCAGCAGCGCCTCCTCCTGGTCCCCGTGCACCATCGCACTGACCACCCAGTCCCAGGCCAGGCCCCGGCGGTAGGCGTTGTCGGCGGTGCTGCCGGCGGTGACCAGGGCCAGCCGGCGCCCGCGCGGATCGACCACCAGCTGGCCGACCAGGCAGACCAGCAGCCAGCGGCCGGGGTGCTGGGCGGCGTCCCGGACGGCGGTGAGCATCGCGTTGGCGTCCGCGTCCGGCGGCACCGTGGTGACCCGGCAGCCGGCCGCGCCGGTGTCGAAGCACATCCCGGGCAGCACGTCGGCGAGCAGCCGGGCGCCGTCCGCCGCGAGCGCCGCACCCCCGAAGGCCCGGTCGGGCCCGCCGTCCGCCCCGATCACCACCAGATCGACCCCGCCCGCCATCCGGCCGTCCCCCTCCTGCACCATTTCTCCACCCGCCGGGCAGGCTACCGCCCCGAACGGTCGCCGACGGGGCTCCCGACCCGTCCGCTCAGGGACCATGGGCCCTATCGGTGCGCGCACCGACCGAGGACGATCGGACGCATGGAGCGTGAGGACCGTGTGGAGACCCTGAGCGAGGCCGAGTGCCTGCGGCTGCTCAGCACCGTGCCCGTCGGGCGCGTGGTGTACACCGAGCACGCGCTGCCGGCCGTCCTGCCGGTCTCCTTCGAGGTCCTGGACGGGCGGCTGGTGCTCGCCGTACGCCGGGGAAGTGCCACCGCGCGCGGGCTTGACGGCACGGTGGTGGCCTTCCAGGCGGATCTGCTGGACCCGGTCACCCGCACCGGGTGGAGCGTCCTGGTGCACGGGCGGGCCGACGCGGTGAGCGATCCCGAGCAGGTCAGACGGGTGCTGCGGTCCGGTCTGCGGCCGTGGGTGGGCGATCCGGAGCCGCTGTTCGTCGCGCTGGTCCCGGAACTGGTCAGCGGCCGCCGGCTGTTCCCGACCGGGCCGGGAGTCCCGGGCCGCCGGACGCGCCGGCAGCCGAGCAACGGGCCGGTGAGCGCCGGGCCGGTGAGCGCCGGGCCCGTGAACACCGGTTTTCCGTTCGGCTCCTGACAGATACCGGTGGGTAGGCATACGCTTCCGGCGTCCTGAC
>NZ_JBIVVI010000822.1:0-4206 GCF_044757675.1 Kitasatospora sp. NPDC091257 | reverse complement strand
CCCAGCAGCACCCGGTGCCCCCCGCCGCGCCCGCCCGCTACCAGGTCAGCATCAACGGCCTGGCGTACGGCTACGGGGCCCAGGGCTACCAGGTGACGGCCGTCGGGCGGGCGCTGGTCGCGCACGGCTTCGGCGACCACTACCGCTCCGGCCCCGGCCCGAACTGGACGGACGCGGACACCGAGAACTACGCGGACTACCAGGGGAGTCTGGGCTACTCCGGGCAGGCGGCGGACGGCGTCCCGGGCGCGGGCTCGCTGCGCCGGCTGCTCGGCTACCTGCCCGGGCAGCGGACGGTCTCGGTGGCCCACGTGATCGAGGCGGCCCGGACCGACCCGGGGGCCGAGCAGGGGCACCTGACCTACCCGGCCGAGGCGGCCATCGTGGAGCAGGCGCTCGTGGACGAGGGACTGCTCGACCAGCGCTGGGTGGACGGCTCGTTCGGCAGCCGGACGGTCTCCGCGTACGCGGCCTGGCAGCGGAGCTGCGGGTACGAGGCGGGGGCGGCGGACGGGATCCCCGGCCCGGCCTCGCTGCAGCGGCTGGGCGCGGCGCGGGGGTTCGCGGTGACCGACTGAGGGGCGGTGCTGCTCCCGGGGGAGGCGTGGCCGGTGCTGCGCCGAGGCTGTGTACTCGCTCGGGAGTAGGCGAGGTTACTTCCACCGTCAGATGCCGGATGAGGCAGGGGCGGGAGAGCCTGGGGCCGTCCTGGTGACCCCGACTCGAAGGAGGTACCCGTGCGCTCGCCCACCGGCGCCGTCGCGGCGTCCGAACCGACGCCACGGCGGGTGGCGACACCCGTGTCCGGGGGCCGCCGCCTGCCGCCGGCGGTGCGCAGACCGCTGGTCGTCCTGCACGTCGTCGCCTCGGTGAGCTGGCTGGCCTTGATGCTCTGCCTGCTCACCCTGGCGGTGACGGCCCTGACGACCGGGGACGCCGACCGGCTGCGCACCGCCTACCGGGCGATGGGCCTGCTCGGTGACGCGCTGATCCTGCCGCTGAGCCTGCTCACCTTCCTGAGCGGGGTGGCGCTCGGGCTCGGCACGTCCTGGGGGCTGTTCCGGTACTACTGGGTGAGTACCAAGTTCTGGCTGACACTCGGGGCGATGACGGCCTCCGTCCTCGCCCTCACCGACCGGCTGCACGACGCGGTGCGGGTGGTGGACGCGCATCCGATCGGCCCGATCACGGTGGCGGACCTCGGCTTCGTCCGCTACAACACGGTGATCGTTCCGGCGGTGGCGCTGACGCTCTACCTGTTCAACGTGATCCTGTCGGTGTACAAGCCCTGGGGCCGCCGCAAGGCCCACGCCAAGGTCACGGCCCCGGCCCAGGTCACAGCCCCGGCACCGGCCCCGGTCAGGGCCCCGGTCAGGGCCGAGGCTGCGGCCGAGGCCACGGACACCCGTCCGGGCCGAATACCCGGAGCGGGCGACTGACCGACGGGCCGTCGGCCGCGGCCCGGTCGCTCGGGGAATGCCCGTGCGGGGCGCAGGCGTTGTCCAACGACGTGACCACTGCCGCGCCCACGACCAGGCTCTCCGTGCTCGACCGCTCCCGGACCCGACAGGGCGAGGAGCCGGCCCAGGCACTGCGGAGCACGGTGGCCTTCGCCCGTGAGGTGGAGCGGCTCGGCTACCACCGGTTCTGGGTCTCCGAGCATCACGGCGTGCCGGGGGTGGCCGGGTCGGCGCCCACCGTGCTCGCTGCGGCGGTGGGGGCCGCCCCCACCCGCCTCAGGGTCGGTACCGGCGGGGTGATGCTGCCCAACCACCAGCCGCTGGTGGTGGCCGAGCAGTTCGGGGTGCTGGCCGCACTGTTCCCGGGGCGGATCGACATGGGGCTCGGGCGCTCGGTGGGCTTCACCGACGGTGTCCGGCGGGCGCTGGGGCGGGAGAAGGACGCCGCGGACGCGTTCGGTGCCCAGCTGGCCGAACTGCTCGGCTACTTCGACGGCTCGCAGCCGGCGAACCGCGGGGTCCACGCCCGGCCGGCCGAAGGCCTGCACGTCCCGGCCTTCGTCCTGGCCACCGGCACGGGCGCCGACCTGGCCGCCGACGCGGGACTGCCGCTGGTGATCGCCGCCCCGCGCGGAGTGGACCGGATGCTGGAGGCGATCGACCGCTACCGCGCCCGCTTCCGTCCTTCCGCGCAGGCCGCCGAGCCGTACGTGGTGGTCTCGGGGACGGTGGCCGTCGCCGACACGGCCGAGCGGGCGTGCGAGCTGCTCGTCCCGGAGGCCTGGTCCGGCGCGTACTCCCGCACCCACGGCGAGTTCCCGCCGCTGACCTCCGCCGCCGAGATCCGGGCCCGGGCGATGACCGCCCGGGAGCGGGCCGCGTTCGAGCAGTCGCTCAAGGGCCACATCGCGGGCACCCCGGAGCAGGCCGCCGCCGAGCTGGCGAAGCTGGTCGAGTGCAGCGGGGCGGACGAGTTCCTGGTCACCACCAGCACCTACGACCGCACCGCGCTGCTCGACTCCTACCGGCTCCTCGCCGAGGCCGTCGGCCAGATCTGACCAGGCGACGGCCGGGTCGGTCCGGGCCGGGTCGGGCCGGACCGGGGTGGAGCCGGTTCGTCACCCGGTCGTCACCGGGCCCCGCCGCCCGCCGCCGCCCGCCCGCCCCCGGCCCGTCGCCCGCGGCTCAGCCCGCGTCGACCTCGGTCGTCCCGAGCCGCGCGTACACCTCCGGCCGCCGGGCCCGCAGCCGCAGGGCGATCCCGACGCCGATCAGGAAGACCACCGGCACGATCGCGACCAGCGGCCAGTTGACCTCCGGGCCGGCGCCGGTGAAGAGGTCGAGCCGCCACACCACCAGCGCCGTGGCCCCGCACAGCAGCACGGTGGCGGCGAGCGGTGCCACGACCGTACGGAACACCCCGGCGCTCGCGGCGGTCGCCCGGTTGCGGCGGAAGAAGGCGAACACGGCGAGGCCGGCCAGCGCCTGGAGCACCAGGATGCCCACCACCCCGGGGGAGTTCACCCAGAGGAAGAACTGGTTGTACGGATCCGCCCCGATCAGCGCCGCCACCCCGACGGCCACCGCCGCCAGCACCGACTGCGCGATGCCGCCGATCCACGGCGAACCGTGGCGCGGGTGGATCCGGCCGAGGGCGGCCGGGGCGGCCCGCTCGTTGGCCAGCGCGTAGCCGTACCGGGTGATGGTGTTGTGGAAGGCGAGCAGTGCCGCGAGCAGGCTGGTGACGATCAGCACCCGCTGCACCTCCGTCGCCCAGCCGCCGACGTAGTCGGTCATCGCGGTGAAGAACATCCCGGCCGGGTCGGCGGTGGCGGCGGCGACGGCCTCCGTGTCGCCGAAGGCCTGCACGATCATCCAGGTGACGAAGGTGTAGAAGAGGCCGAGGAAGGCGATCGCGGCATAGGTCGCTCGCGGCACGGTCCGGTGCGGCCGCCGGGCCTCCTCACGGTAGATCGCGGTGGCCTCGAAGCCGATGAACGCGGCGAAGGAGAGTCCGAGCACGCCGCCCATCCCCCCGGAGAAAACGTGCTCGGGGGCGAACGAGGACAGGCTCAGCCCGTGCGCCCCGCCCTTGACCAGCACCGCCACCGCGAGCACCAGCAGGATGCCGGTCTCGGCGATCAGCAGTGCCCCGAGCACCTTGGCCCCGAGGTCTATCGAGCGGAAGCCGAGGAACCAGACCACCGCGACCCCGAACAGCGCCCAGACCGGCCAGGGCAGGTCCAGCCCGAGCAGGTCGGCGGCGGTGGTGCGGGCGAAGAACCCGAAGGCGCCGAACATCCCGATCTGGATGGCGTTGTACGAGAGCACCGCGAGCAGCGCCGCACCCAGCCCGGCCGCCCGGCCGAGGCCGCGGGTGACGTACGCGTAGAAGGCGCCGGCGTTGCGGATGTGCGCGGTCATGGCGGTGAACCCGACCGCGAAGAGCGCCAGCACCACGCCGGTGGCCAGGTAGGCGACCGGCGTGCCGATGCCGCCGAAGGAGATCGCGAACGGTGCCACGCCGGCCATGACGGTCAGCGGCGCGGCGGCGGCCACGACGAAGAAGACGATGTCGCCGGTACCGAGCACCCCGCGTCCCAGGCCGCCGGAGCCGCCGGAGCCGCCGGGGGAGGCGGACGTGGAGGTGGCGGAGCCGGAAGCGGAGCCGGCCGCCAGTTCGTCGCGCGACGCCCGCTCCAGCGCCGCGTCGTCCGCCGCCATCTCCAGCAGCAGCGCCACCTCG